>JANMVO010000085.1:0-6627 GCA_031392805.1 Rhodoferax sp.
GTCGCGTCGCACGGTGGCCAGCACACCTGCAGCCTGTTCGCCGCCCATCACACATATCCGCGCGTTTGGCCACATCCACAAGAAGCGCGGCGAGTAGGCACGGCCACACATGCCATAGTTGCCCGCACCATAACTGCCACCTATGATGATGGTGAATTTGGGCACCTGGGCGGTGGCTACCGCGGTGACCATTTTTGCGCCATGCCGGGCAATGCCTTCGTTCTCGTACTTGCGCCCGACCATGAAGCCGGTGATGTTCTGCAGGAACAGCAGAGGAACTTTGCGCTGGCAGCACAGCTCGATGAAGT
Source organism: Rhodoferax sp. (assembly GCA_031392805.1). Taxonomy (GTDB): domain Bacteria; phylum Pseudomonadota; class Gammaproteobacteria; order Burkholderiales; family Burkholderiaceae_C; genus JANYCG01. The sequence goes on from JANMVO010000085.1 coordinate 309, forward strand.
GCGCGCCTTTTTGCGCCGACTCTGAAAACAGCACGCCGTTGTTCGCAACGATGCCAATCGGCATGCCTTCAATATGCGCAAAGCCGCATACCAGTGTGCTGCCAAAGCGGGCCTTGAATTCCGCGAACTCGCTGCCATCCACAACGCGGGCAATCACTTCGCGCACGTCATAGGGTTTTCGGGTGTCCATGGGGATGACCCCGTAGAGTTCTTGCGGGTCGTACACCGGCGGCAAGGGACTGCGCAACGCCTGATCGTGCCGCTTGGCGTGGTTCAGGCTGGCAACCGCCTGACGCGCCAATGCGATTGCATGCGGGTCATTCTGGGCCAGGTAGTCGGCCACGCCCGACAGCCGGGTGTGCACGTCGCCACCGCCCAAGTCTTCGGCGCTGACGATCTCGCCAATGGCCGCTTTCACCAGCGGTGGCCCGGCCAAAAAGATCGTGCCCTGGTTCTTGACGATGATCGACTCGTCGCTCATGGCCGGCATGTAGGCGCCGCCCGCTGTGCACGAGCCCATGACCACGGCAATCTGCGCAATGCCCTGGGCGCTCATATTGGCCTGGTTGAAGAAGATGCGCCCAAAATGGTCGCGGTCGGGAAACACATCGTCCTGGTTCGGCAGATTGGCACCACCCGAATCCACCAGGTAAATGCAGGGCAGGTTGTTTTGCTGCGCGATCTCCTGCGCACGCAAATGCTTCTTGACCGTCATCGGGTAGTAAGTGCCGCCTTTGACGGTGGCATCATTGCACACGATCATGCAGTCCACACCACTCACGCGGCCAATGCCCGTGATGACACCGGCGCAGGGCGCGCTGTCAGTCCCGTCGCGGTCTGGGTACATGCCCATCGCGGCCAGCGAGGAGAACTCCAGAAACGGCGTGCCTGGGTCCAGCAGCATTTGCACGCGGTCGCGCGGCAGCAGCTTGCCACGGGCGGTGTGTTTGGCGCGGGCGGCGTTGCCGCCGCCCAGCGCGGTCCGCCCAACGTTCGCTGCCAGGTCTTCCACCACCGAGCGGATGGCAGCGGCGTTGGCCTGAAACTCTGCGGCGCGGGCGTTTAGTTTTGTCTCCAGAATCGGCATGCAGGCTTTCCTTAACGGGGGCTCATTGGATTGACGCCTCAATTGACGCTTGAATTGACACGTCAGTTGACACCTCGGTTGACGTTTACGTCAACGTCAATAATGCTGTCAGTGTAGGTTAAAAGTCGGTCCGTGCATCCTTGATTTGTCAAAATTCAAGCGGCCTATGGGGCCAGTGCGCGCGGCACGCCAGCGGGTGCCGGTGCCAGCGCTTTGATCAAATCCTGAAACCCTGGCGACGCTTTCAAGACTTGGTGACCAGCCTGAATCAAACGGGTCACGTCGTCCACGGCAATTGAGAACGCGGTAGGAATCTGCAACAGGCGGCTGCGCTCGCTCGCCTCGGGGGCGTCGCGCAGGTTGACGGTGATCAGGTAAATTTGCGCGTCTGCGGCAAAGGCGCTTTGCCCGTCTGGCGCGGCGGTGGACAGTTCGCGCTTCCACTGCTGGGTGATGTCACCCAGCAGGCCCAGCGTTTCCTCGGTCGCCTTCGCCCCCGTGCCAAACAGCATGGCATCAACCACCTGGAGCGTGGTGGGCACCTTGTCGGTTTCATCAATGCGCTCGGACGGATCGCGCTCGGCGTTAACGGTGATCAGCACCAGCTTGCGCACCACGCCTTTGGGCAGCTTGCGCATGAGGCGGCGGATGCCACCTTCGCTCATCGAGCGGTCCAGCAGGCCGCGCACCCCCAGATTGTCGGCAACGCCACCATCCACCAAATGAATGAAAGGACGCGCCTTGGCGTCCTGGTAACTGCGCATTTGCGAGCGCAACAAGCGCGTACGGTAGTCGCCCCGGCCCACCGCGGCAGGCCCGTCTTTCGAGGCCGGAAATTGGCAACTGCCAGCATAATTCTTAACCGTCATCGGGCTCAGCGCCAGCGGCACTGCTGACGACGCAGCCACCGCGAATGAGAGCGGAACGCTGGACAGGTCAGAGCAGATGCGCGAAAACTGGTCCCATGAGAATTCGAAACTCGACCCCAGCGACAGATCGGTCGCCGAAACCAGCAGGCGCGGGTGACCGGGGCGCGCCCACATGTCGCCAAAGGTTTTGCCCCGGTACAGCGCATCGAGCCGCTGCGCCAGCAGCTGGGTGCGGCCAAACCAGGGGGACGACAGATCGATCAGGTTGCCGGGCTTCAAGGCGTGGCTGATCAGCGAATCCTGAAAATTCTGGCGCAGGAAGTCCGTCTCAAAACGATTGAATGTATCGGCCCCAAACGCCGCGTAGTAAGTGGCAACAATGCTGCCACCCGACACGCCGGTGATGACACCCACCTGGTCCAGCAAGGAAGTGTTGCGCCCGTTCAGGGTAATTGGCGTCTGGTGCAGCGCCTGCAAAACACCATAGCCAAAAGCGGCTGCGCGCGCCGCCGCCAGACAGCGTGACTGCGGCAATCATCGACAGGTCGTCTGCCGAGGCGTCCAGCATCGCCTCGGGCGAGTAAGGGTCTGGCGGGATGACGCCGCCCGGCAGCGGGGCATTGATCCATGGGCGGGTGGTGGAACAGCCCACCAACATGGCAAACAGCAGTGGCGCAAGACAGCACGGGTGCCACAGCCTGGACTTCTCACGCCATGGTGTGACGGGCATGTCAGTCCACCAGTGCTGGCAACTCGGCCATGTCGGCAAAGACGTGATGCGCACCGGCCTGGCGCAATGCCGTTGCGTTCACGTGCAGCGTGCTGGCAGGCAAATACGCAAACGCGGTGGCACCGGCCGCGATACCGGCGGTCACGCCCGGCACCCTGTCTTCCACCACGGCGCAGCGCAGCGGGCTCACGCCCAGCGCCGCTGCGGCGGCCAGGTACACATCCGGAAAAGGCTTGGAGCGCGGCGTCTCGTAGCCGCTGAAAACGCGGTCCTCAAAATAAGCCATCAGGCCGAGCTTGCGCAGCGTCAGCTCGACCTTGAAGCGGTCCGCACCCGATGCGCAGGCAATGCGCCCACTGTGGCGCGCGTGAACATCGCGCACGGCGTTGTGAACGTTCGCAATCGCCGCCACGTCGGCCAGCAAGGCTGTGTTGCGCCGTGCCCGAAACGCCTCCAGCCAGGCCTCGGTCACGGGCGCGCCAGTGCGCTGCGCGATCAGCGCGGCCTCGTCCTTGACGGCCTTGCCGACAAACTGGCGCATGCATTCGGCCACCGTCAGCACCCAGCCGCGCTCGCACAGCATGTCGCGCAGCACGCCGTTGGTGATGGGCTCGCTGTCTACCAGCACGCCATCGCAGTCGAACAATACGGCTTCAAATTTCATCGACGATTTACCGGTACTATTACTTATATAGCTAACTATGTAGTACAGACGAGGGTTAGGGCACTTTTTTCTTCGATTTTTGCTGTTCCAGCGTCTCGGTAGGCGCGCCAGCTTTCACCCACTCGGTGTAGCCCCCATCCATGTGCGCCACATTCGTCATGCCCATGTCCTGCAAGGTCTTGGCAGCCAGCGCGCTGCGCCACCCCAGGCCACAGAACAGGATGAACTCGCGGCTCTCGTCCGCAAACATTGTCTTGTGGTACGGCGACTGGGGGTCTACCCAAAATTCAAGCATGCCGCGTGGCGCGTGGTAGGCCCCCAGCACCGTGCCACCGGTCAGTTCGCGCACGTCACGGATGTCGATGATCTGCACATGGGTATCGCCCAGCCTGGCCTTGACGTCCTCTACCGAATAGGTTTTGACCTCTTTCATGGCCTCGTCTACGAGGGCGCGGAATCCTTTGGTGATGGGCATGGTTTGAGTCCTCAATAAGGTTTTGAGACAACGTGAAAGAGTGATTTGCTCCCGCTATGGATGCATCTCCCATGATACCCAGACCGTCATGTTTCACTTCACGCTCGTCTGGCAATAGAACCAGAGAAGTGGTTCGACAAATCTGAACAGCGAGATAAGTGAAACTCTGGCCTTTCAAGCTGGCCCAGTCGGCTGGCCATGGAGTTCAAATGAGATTGAAGAAAAAAGCCACGGTTGCACGCAGAATACGGCGCATGCACAGTCCAGGGTTCAAAGCCCGCGTCGCACTGGAGGCGCTGCGCGAAACCAGGACCATGACACAGTTGTGTCAGGAGCACGACCTGCACGCCAACCAGATCATCGACTGGAAGAGGCAACTCATTGAAGGAGCCACGGGCGTGTTCGGCGCACCAGCGGCCAAAGCCGTGGGCACCAGCCTCAAGTTTCTTCGGCGCGGAGTCGGGCGGGGCCGGCTGGACCGCTACGTTTGAATTTGGCGGCCAGCCAAGCTGTCCGCTGGAATGGCCAGTGTGAAGGACGGCAAACGCATCGCAGTGGACATCGACCTTGCCATGTTCTTTGACGCTGTCAATCATGACGTGCTTATGGGCTTGCTACGACGAACCATTGCCGACAAGCGGCTGCTGGCCCTGATCGGGCGCTTGCCTAGCGCGCCGGGGCTGAGCCCGGTCACAAACAGTCCTGAGGACTGTTTGTGACTGGCGAAGAGTAGGTGCCTCTGGCACCGGAGCGCCCTGCAAGGGTGTCCATGGAATACCGGCTGCGCAAACTGGGGCAATTCCTTCGAGGCTGGACGGCGTACTTTGGCATCAGCCAGCACTACCGACCAGTACCCGAACTGGACGATTGGATCAGGCGGCGCATCCGCATGTGCTACTGGAAACAGTGGCGCTGGGTGCGCACAAAGATCAAACATTTGCTGGCCTTGGGCTGAGGACTGCGGCTCCAATTCCGCCTGCGCGGAATTGGACAGTCCCAAGGGGAGGAACTATGCGACGACGCGGCCAGCAAGGCTGAGCCTGAAGACGGCGATCCAGCATGGCGTCAGCAGCAAGAGCTATTGGCACATGGCCCGAACCCCGGCAATGCAGCAGGCCCTATCCAATCCTGAGCCCTGCGGCTCCAACAGTACATGCGCACTGTTGGACAGCGCGAAGGCCGCGCCTCTGGCGCGAGTGCGGCCTGCAAGGCCGGTTGAAGGCGCAGGGATTATTCAGCGTGAAAGACCTGTGGTGCAAGGCACAAGGTTACACGGCAAAGAACCAAGGAAAAGCTTCGTCGAGCGTGCCAACTTGTTGAACCGCCCACTGCGGATCCGCATGGTGCGTGGTGTGGGGGCGACGGTTAGAAGCCGTTGCCTACCCGATCAGGCGTCACTGTGGTCACTGCCGAGTAAGAATCAGGTGAGTGGCAAGTGGCGAGGCTTCACGCTTTCGTTCGCGATATTGAGCGCGGCGGCGTCGCCCAGGTGAGCTTCTACACAGTGATCTAGACCCTCCCGCTTAACGCGCGTCATTGCCGCGTTCACCATTTCGTGGCTTGTATCGATTCCGATAATCTGCCCGTCGGGCGCAACTTCAAGTGCAAGTTCGCAAGCAAGGTGACCGAGTCCACACCCCACATCAAGGCCGATCTCTCCGGGTTGGGCAGCAAGCAATTCGCGAAATCTGGTCCTTTGGGCGATGGCCTGCGGACTGGCGTATAGCCTCTCCAACCGCGCCGCCATCGCGGCGTCAAACTTTGTCGGATTCTTCGTTGGGACGGTCATTTGATCTCTGGACTGTGAGCTAACGTCGACATTCAGCGGTCGGCGAAGCCGTCCGATGGAATGACCGGTTATGCAGCGACATCCACCAACTCAGCTTGACTGGCTGGCGGAGGAACTGGCTGGCCGTCTTCAAGCAGCCCCTCAACATGAAATTCAATGGCTTCATGGATCAACCGCGATACTTCCAGCCGCGTCTCACCAACGGCGATGCACCCCGGCAAATCGGGCACATAAGCACCATAGCTTGACTCGCCTTTTTCAATAACAACAAGATATTGCATGGTGTGACCTCATTTCTTCAGTCCAGCCTGCTTGAGCACGCTGTTTAATGTTCCTGGCGGTACTTCGACACTGGGCTTGCCAGACACTGTAACTGTGCCAGATTTAGATGGATGATGGAACTGGCAGTGACTGCCTTTTTGGCGAACCAGCTTCCAACCATCCGCTTGTACCATCGCTAAAAGCTCTTTGACTTTGACCGGCATCTGAGAATCATCTCACAACCAGGCCCCGAGCCGCATAACGAATAGCGTTTATCCGCCGCGCTGCGATGCCAGTGGTGGGCAACGACCTCAAACGCGGCGGATAAACCTTGTTGGACTGAACCGCCGCCCCGAACAGGTGCTGGTCGGCGGCATAGGGGTTTTCAAGCTTGGTGAGCGCGGGCATGCGCAAATTATGACGTGAGATGTAGCCCGTGTGTTG
>JANMVO010000099.1:0-6866 GCA_031392805.1 Rhodoferax sp.
CGCTTCGGTACTCGGAATCGGGACTCGTGTCGCAGGGCCAACTTACGACGACCTGTACACCGGGCTTTGGCATCACTCGGCTGCCCCGAACCTGTAGCCACTACGGGTAGTACCCTTGGGTGTCAACCGGATAGGCATGGACAAAACCAACGCGATAGTCCCAGGCTCTGGCACAGAAGTGGCCCCGCACAAAACCAAAATCAGAAACACTTTGCAATGCGCCCTATTTCAATGTTTCGGGAAATTGCAGAACGAATGTTGCGCTACCACTCCATCAAAGGCCTCGACGCCTTAAAAACGAAGTTTCAGTGAAGGCCAACAATTACCCGCAGGGCTTGCCATGCCTCCCTAAAATCCCGGCATAATCACTTTATACACCTTAAGTGTGTATATCAGCAAGCCCGTAAAAAAGCCGCTTAACCCGCTTAACCAATTTAACCCCTCAAAGGCGCACCGGGCAACCCCAGCAAAAAACGTGCTTTGACCCCTGCGTGATGGCCGATACGTCTGCATGGATGGAGTTGCTGCGCTCCAGTGGCTCACCTGCACATTTGCGGCTGTAGCGTGCTTTGCAGGGAGGCCAGACCTGCTGGGTGCCCGAGGTTGTTTATCGCGAAGTGTTGCAAGGTGCCAGGCGTGTGCCGCACTTTATTGAAATGCAGAAACTGCTTGACGCCATGCCCGCCTATCTCAGCGCTGATCCGCTCGCACTGGCACGCAGTGCTGCGTTGCTGTACGCCCGCTGCCGGTGGCAGGGGTTCAAGCTGCGCAGCCCCAATGACTGCCTGGTCGCAGCATGTGCGATTGAAGCCAAGGAGTCCCTATTGGCCCGTGACCGTGATTTGGGGCAGATAGCCCAGATCGAGCCGAAACTGAAATTGATCCTATGACATCACCCCAAGCTGCATTGCACACCTCCTTGCTCACCTCCTTGCCCCTGCTTGCCCGTGGTAAAGTGCGCGACAACTACGCCGTGGGCACTGACCGCATCTTGATGATCGCCAGCGACCGCCTCAGCGCCTTTGACGTGATCCTCGGCGAGCCCATTCCCGGCAAGGGCGCACTGCTGACGCAAATGGCGCTGTTCTGGTTCGAGCTGCTCGGCCCCAAGGGCTTGAATATTTGTCCGATTCACCTCACGGGTGACGCACCTGAGAGTGTGGTGACTGCCGCCGAGCTGCCGCAGGTCGTGGGCCGCTCCATGCTGGTAAAGCGCTTGAAGCCGCTGCCGGTGGAAGCCGTGGTGCGCGGCTACCTCGCAGGCAGTGGCTGGAAGGAATACCAGCACAACGGCGCGGTGTGCGGTGTCAAGCTGCCCGCGGGTTTGAAGAACGCCTCCAAATTGCCCGAGCCGATCTACACACCGGCTGCCAAGGCAGCCGCAGGCGACCACGACGAGAACATCACGTTTGAGAAAACGGTCGAGATGATTGGTCTGGATCTGGCCACCCGCATTCGCGACATCAGCCTCCAGCTCTACCAGGCTGCCTGCGACATTGCGATCCAGAAGGGCATCATCATTGCGGACACCAAGTTCGAGTTCGGCCTGGAATATGGTGTGGATGGGCAGGGCACCTTGACCCTGATGGACGAAGTGCTCACCCCCGACTCCTCCCGCTTCTGGCCCGCCGAGAGCTATCAGGAAGGCATCAACCCGCCCAGCTACGACAAGCAGTTTGTGCGCGACTGGCTGGAGCAGGTGACGATCAACGGCAAGCCCTGGAGCAAGACGCCCCCCGCGCCGCGCGTGCCCAAGGAGGTGATTGCAAAGACGGCGGCCAAGTACCAGGAAGCAATGGCGCGCTTGACGGGTATGGCATGCTGATTCGCGCCGCTTTTGTTGCTTTGGCTCTCCCGGCCACCCGCATCAGTTTGCGACCAGGCAAACACGGCCGAGGCCCTGTTTGAACTGCTGTTCGAAGTCTTCGGCGAATTCTTTTTGCAGTTCGCCTTTGAGCTGTTTTGGGGAGGCCTTCAAAACCGGCTGGCGCACTATGGCGCAGCGGCTGACCGGGCGCAACAAAGCCACCACGGCCCTGCGTGAGACCCTGTGGGCGGCGTTGACGGGCTGTGTGGCGGGCGCCATCACCTTGTGGCGGTTTCGCATGCCGGGCATCCGCCTGCCTTGGCTACAACTGCTCAACGTGTTGCTGGCCTGCTGGTGGAACGGGTGCGTGCCCTGCGCGAGCCACGCCGCCCATTCAGCGTGCCCGTGTTTGCCTATGCGGCGTTGTTTGGGCTGATGTTTGCGCTGACGCGATGGCTGTTTGGGCATTGAGCCTGCAAGCGACTCTACGTTCAGCTCAGCACCAAGCTGCTCAATCGCCTGCGGTAAGTCGCCACGGTCGGGTCTGCTGGCGGGATTTGCCCGTCGGCGACCTTGACTTTGGGCGGCTCGATGATGTCCAGAATGGCGATGAAGGTTTTGCGGGCCAGCTCGTTGCCCCAGGCTTTGTCACGCATCAGAATCTCAAGCAATTCGTCCATCGCGCCAGTCCACTGCTGCGCAGCCATCAGCGCCTGGGCTTTGCCGAAGCGCGCATCGAAATCACGTTTGTTCAGGGCAATTTTTGCATCAAAAGAGGTTTTAGCCCCCGTTAAATCTACACGGTCAGATACAAAATCAATAGCGTTCATCCAGCGTTGAAGTGAATCAAACTTGCGCACCAGCCCGGTTCTGGCAATCACCGGGGCGAAGGCTACTTTGGCAGCATCAACGTCGTCGGCCCGGCCTAGGCTTAGCAGCAGCTTGATGTACTCAAAACGCGCGTCATCGTTGTCCGGAGTTTTTAGCACCGCCTGGTGCAAGGCCTCGCGCATGGCAACGGGGTCGTCAGCGGCTGGCGCGTCTGTCACCTCGACCGCAGTCACCTCGGCTTCCAGCACGTCGCCCTGCGGCACATGTTTGTCCAGAAAAGCCTTGATCTGGCCCTCGGGCAGCGCACCGGTAAAGCCGTCCACCGGCTTGCCGCCCACCAGCAAAACGCAGGTGGGAATGCTGCGGATGCCAAAGGCTTGGCCAAGCTGCTGCTCCTTATCCGAATCAATTTTGACCAGCTTGAAGCGGCCCGCGTAGTCAGCCTCAATTTTTTCCAGCAGTGGCCCAATCACCTTGCACGGGCCGCACCAGGGCGCCCAGAAATCGACCAGCACGGGAATGTGGGCAGAGGCTTCAATGACTTCTGCATCAAAGTTTTCGACGGTGACATTGATCATTTTTTTTGGCTCGGCTGGAAAGTAAAAAAACTAATAACTTGCGGGACAGACCGCCGTTACACGAAGTGAACAAGCTCTGTCCCCAACACTTTAAGCTTGCGGGACAGACCGCCGTTACACAAAGTGAACATGCTCTGTCCCCAACATTCTAAAATTGCGGGACAGACCGCAGTCACACGAAGTGAACCAGCCCTGTCCTCAACATTTTAAATATGAAAAATATTCAAGTCGGCGTTGTCATGGGTTCCAGATCAGACTGGGACACGATGCAACACACAGTGCAGATTCTCCAACACTTCGGCATCGAGCATGAGGCGAAGGTGGTGTCGGCGCACAGAATGCCCGACGATATGTTTGCCTACGCGGCCAGCGCAGCAGCCCGGGGTCTCAAAGCCATCATCGCCGGAGCCGGTGGCGCGGCGCATTTGCCCGGCATGCTGGCCGCCAAAACAACCGTGCCGGTACTGGGTGTGCCGGTGCCAAGCAAGCATTTGCACGGTGTGGACTCCCTGCACAGCATCGTGCAAATGCCCAAGGGTGTGCCGGTGGCGACATTTGCCATTGGGGATGCGGGCGCGGCCAATGCGGCCCTGTTTGCGGTGGCCATGCTAGCCAATGAAAACCCGCACTTGCGCGCCAAACTGGACGCTTATCGGGCGGCACAAACACAGGCAGCGCGCGACATGACGCTGCCGCCGGCTCTATGAGTGCGGGCATGGGCAAGCTGGTGGTCAAGGCGCCGGGCCAAGGCATGGATGGGCAGTTGACTGTTGTTCTGCCTGGAGATTTTGGCAAACCTGGTGCGAAACCAGCAAAGCCTTCAAAGCCTGCAAAGGTGTCAAAGACGTCAAACGCCAGGACGTTGCCGCAGATGCCAATATTGCCGGGCACCTCATTGGCGGGCCAGCCTGTCACCCTGGGTGTGATGGGCGGCGGCCAATTGGGGCGCATGTTTGTGCACGCTGCACAGGCGCTGGGCTATGCCACAGCGGTGCTGGACCCCGACGCTGCCAGTCCGGCCGGGCTGGTCAGTCACCACCATATACAAACCGATTACCTTGACCCACAGGGTCTGGCCCAGCTGGCGCAATGCTGCGCTGCCATCACCACCGAGTTTGAAAATGTGCCCGCGCAAGCCCTGCAGTGTTTGGCACGCACGTGCCCGGTGGCCCCTGAGGCGCAGGCCGTCAGCATTTCGCAGGATCGTGCAGCCGAAAAGGCGCATTTCGTGCACTGTGGCGTGTCGTGCGCGCCTTACTCGGTGATTGAAACCGCTGCACAGTTACGGGCAGTTGAACGCGACCTGCTTCCCGGCATTCTGAAAACAGCGCGCTTGGGGTACGACGGCAAAGGCCAGATCCGCGTCAAGAATCGCGCTGAGCTGGCCGCTGCATGGGACCAGCTCAAAGAGGTGCCTTGCGTGCTGGAGAAAATGCTGGCGCTGCAGGCGGAATGCTCGGTGATCGTGGCGCGCGGGCGGGACGGCACCTGTGTCAATCTGCCGGTGCAACGCAACCTGCACCGCGACGGTATTTTGGCCGTGACTGAGGTTTACAAGGGAAATATGCCTCCAGCCCTTATAAAACAAGCCGTGATAGCTTCCAAATCAATAGCAAATGAGCTTCAGTATGTGGGGGTGCTGTGCGTTGAGTTCTTTGTGATCAAAGACGATTCAAGCGCAGCTTCAGCCGGCAAAAAAGTGCCAAGCCGTCTGGTCGTGAACGAAATAGCGCCGCGCCCGCACAACAGCGGGCACTACAGCGTCGACTCCTGTGATGTCTCGCAGTTTGAGCTTCAAGTGCGCACGCTGGCTGGCCTGCCACTGACGCAGCCACGCCAACACAGCCCGGCCATCATGCTCAATTTGATGGGAGATTTGTGGCTGAAGAAGAATGGGGGTCTGAAGAATAGGGGTCAGATTCCAATTCAGGACAGCGGCTTACCCGGTGATCAAACGCTTTCGTCGAAATTGGACTCTGACCCCTATTCTTCAGACTCTGACCCCCATTCTTTCTCCCCCGTGACGCCCGCATGGGACAAAATACTCGCCCTGCCCGGCACGCATCTGCACCTCTACGGCAAAACCAAAGCCAGCAAAAGCCGCAAGATGGGCCACCTGAACATCACCGGCGCCACGATTGCCGAGGTTCGCGCTACGGCTGCGCAAGCAGCCAAAATCCTCGGTATCAAACCATTCGCCAAAGAGGCAGGGTTGTGATACTCGATGGATATATTCCTGAATCAATAGCTGAATCTATAGCCTTGATAAGGGCTGCCGGCCTGATTGGCCTTCCCACTGAGACGGTCTATGGCCTCGCGGCAGATGCCGACAGTGCCCAAGCCGTGGCAAAAATTTTTGCTGCCAAGGGTCGCCCCGCAGATCACCCTTTGATTGTTCATGTGGCCGATGCGAGTGGTGTCGCGCATTTTGCAGACCATGTGCCGGAGTTTGCAAACAGGCTCATCGCGGCGTTCTGGCCCGGTCCGCTGACGCTGATATTGCCGCGCCGCGAAGGTGTGGCGCAGGCTGCCGCCGGTGGCCAAAACTCGATCGGCCTGCGCTGCCCCTCGCACCCGGTGGCGCAAGCGCTGCTCATGGCACTCTATGATGATTCGGTACATCAAACAAGGGGTGAAGGAGTCAATCCGGCGGTGTCAATCCTGGCGGGCAGTGCCCGCCGAATCTGGGGCCTGGCAGCGCCCAGCGCCAACCAGTTTGGCCGCGTCAGCCCGACCACGGCGGCACATGTGCAGGGCGAGTTTGGCGCAGATTTGCAGATCCTCGACGGCGGTCCGTGCGATGTGGGCATCGAGTCCACCATTGTTGACTGCACGCGCGGCGAGCCCGTGCTGCTGCGCCCCGGGGCCATCACGCCGGCGCAGTTGCAGGCGGCCTGCGGGCAAACAGTGCATCTAAAAAAGGAGCTACCTGTGTATATGGAACAAGGGCCACGGGCCTCTGGTACGCTTGAATCACACTACGCACCAACCGCCAAGGTGCGCCTGATGGAGGCACGCGCCTTGCAGTCGGCGCTGGACATGCTGGGTGCCGACATGGACGTCAAGGGCAGTGATTTGCCCGTCATCGCCACCTACTCACGCGTTGTTTTGCGTTGCGCCTCAAGCAGGGTATTGCGTCGGCGCATGCCCGATGACGCCGCTGCCGCGGCCCGGCAACTGTTTTCCGTGCTGCGTGACTTTGACGACCAGGGCGTCAAGCTGATCTGGGTTGAGAACCCGCCTGATTCGCCAGAGTGGCAAGGGGTGATGGACCGGCTGACCCGGGCGGCCGCGAGTTGATTGGCACAGTGCAATAGTGTGTGTAAAAAAAAGGGCTTGTGTAAGAAATTCATCCGATGTGCGACCCACTCGATGCGTGACCCATTTCAAAAGGAGTCTTTCATGACTGTTTTCCGTACCCTGCTCGCTGTTCTTCTCGTCTCAATCGCCTCGCTGGCCAGCGCCGCCGACGGCCTGATTGCCATCAAAAGCCCGCACAGTGCCGCCGTCACCATGAACCGCCTTGAAGACATCGCCAAACAACGCGGCTTGATGGTGTTTGCGCGAGTGGACCACGCAGCGGGCGCGGCCAAAGTGGGCAAGACGCTGCGGCCCACCGAGGTGCTGATCTTTGGCAACCCGCAGGGCGG
>JANMVO010000164.1:0-9203 GCA_031392805.1 Rhodoferax sp.
GGGTCGCACAGGGTTTCGCCGGTGGTCACGTCTTTCAAACCAACGCAGGCGGCGATGTCACCCGCGCGGATTTCGCTGACCTCTTGACGGTTGTTGGCGTGCATTTGCACGATGCGGCCAATGCGCTCTTTCTTGCCGCGAATCGGGTTGTAGACACTGTCGCCTTTTTGCAGCACGCCAGAATAGACACGGACAAAAGTGAGCTGGCCGACAAACGGATCAGTCATCAATTTGAAAGCAAGCGCCGAGAATTTTTCGCTGTCATCCGCCTTGCGGGTGACCGGATTTTCGTCGTCATCCATGCCTTTGACAGGCGGAATGTCCACAGGAGACGGCATGAATTCAATGATGGCGTCCAGCATGCGCTGCACACCCTTGTTCTTGAACGCGGTGCCGCACAGCATCGGCTGGATTTCGCTGGCGATGGTGCGGGTGCGAATGCCCAGCTTGATTTCGTCCTCGGTCAAGTCACCTTCTTCAAGGTACTTGTTCATGAATTCTTCGGACGCTTCGGCGGCGGCTTCAACCATCTTCTCGCGCCATTCTTTGGCCTGGGCCAGCAACTCAGCAGGAATTTCCTTGTATTCAAACTTCATGCCCTGGGAGGCTTCGTCCCAAATGATGGCTTTCATCTTGATCAGGTCAATCACGCCAACGAAATTTTCTTCAGCACCAATTGGAATCACGATCGCCACCGGGTTGGCTTTCAGGCGCAGCTTCATCTGGTCGTAGACCTTGAAGAAGTTGGCACCGGTGCGGTCCATCTTGTTGACAAAGGCCAGACGCGGTACTTTGTATTTGTTGGCTTGACGCCAAACGGTTTCAGACTGGGGTTGCACCCCGCCAACAGCGCAATACACCATGCAGGCACCGTCCAGCACGCGCATGGAGCGCTCCACCTCAATGGTGAAGTCCACGTGGCCGGGCGTGTCAATGATATTGATGCGGTGCTCGGCAAAGTTGGTTTCCATGCCCTTCCAGAAACAGGTGGTTGCAGCGGAGGTGATCGTGATGCCACGCTCCTGCTCTTGCTCCATCCAGTCCATGGTGGCTGCGCCGTCGTGCACTTCACCAATTTTGTGGTTCACGCCGGTGTAAAAAAGAATGCGCTCGGTGGTCGTGGTTTTGCCAGCGTCGATGTGCGCTGAAATGCCAATGTTGCGATAACGCTCAATGGGTGTATGGCGAGCCATGATGGATCCTTGGTTGCTCTCTAAATGAATCAAACACTGCACGCGGGGGTTTTTGACCCAACGGTGCAGCGAGCGGTTTTCAGACCAGGCGTAGCCCCGCAGACTGTGCTTGACTTCTCATGCAAAGCACGGCCAGGGGCTGCAACGACGTATGAAAACCGCGCAGTAGCCGCCTTTTAAAAGCGGAAGTGGGAGAAAGCCTTGTTGGCTTCTGCCATGCGGTGTACTTCATCCCGCTTTTTCATGGCACCGCCACGGCCTTCGGTGGCTTCCATTAGCTCATTGGCCAGGCGCAGGGCCATCGACTTTTCACCGCGCTTGCGGGCGGCTTCCTTAATCCAGCGCATCGACAACGCGAGGCGACGAACCGGGCGCACTTCAACCGGCACCTGGTAGTTGGCACCACCGACACGGCGTGACTTCACCTCAACCATGGGCTTCACGTTGTTGATGGCCATGGTGAAGGCTTCGACTGGGTCTTTGCCAGGGTTTTTCTTTTCGATCTGCTCCAGCGCGCCATAAATGATGCGCTCTGCGACTGCTTTTTTGCCGCCTTCCATGATCACGTTCATGAATTTGGACAACTCGACATTGCCGAATTTCGGATCGGGCAGGATTTCACGTTTAGGGACTTCGCGACGACGTGGCATTTTATTTTCCTATTGCTTCAGTTGCTGGCCGCTTGGCCAACGCGAGAGTCGATCAATCAAACTCTCACTTACTCGACCCAAAATCGGGTCACTACGCTGAATCACCGCGCCACGCGGGAAGCAGCACCTTTCACTGTCTGAAAACCCTGGGCTTATTTTGCCTTGGGCCTCTTGGCACCATACTTGGACCGCGATTGCTTGCGGTCTTTCACGCCTTGCAAGTCGAGCGAGCCACGCACGATGTGGTATCGCACACCAGGCAAGTCCTTGACACGACCGCCACGAACCAGCACCACGCTGTGTTCCTGCAGGTTGTGGCCTTCGCCGCCGATATACGAGATGACCTCGAACCCGTTGGTCAGGCGCACTTTGGCGACTTTACGCAGAGCCGAGTTGGGTTTTTTGGGCGTTGTGGTGTACACACGGGTGCACACACCGCGACGCTGCGGAGAGTTCTGCATGGCAGGGCTCTTCGACTTGATGGTCTCGACCTCACGGCCTTGACGCACTAGCTGGTTAATGGTTGGCATTGTTAAAAAACGTCCCTAAACGTTTGAAGCTTGACTATTTACTCGTCTCAGTTACTCATCGCTATTCGTTTTTACTCGACTAATGACGGGTCTGTCCACGCGCACAAGACTACGCACACAAGACTACGCGCATGAGACCCCGCGTAAACACGTGCATCCCTTCGGAAATTCCGAAAAGCCTTCGACTATAACAGGTCAGAGAGTGTCGTGCAATACCAGGTTTTGCCATGGGTGCGATTCAAAGCCAGTTGAGGGATAGAAATGACCTATAGCCCTTACTGAATAGACATTGTTTGCTATTTAAAGCATATCAAAAGGATGATGTCAGGTCAGCGCTATCCCTGCATCAACATTCGCGCCAAGGCAGAAAGCGCGGGCAAGGTAATCGGGTCATTGGCCACGCTGGAGGCAATTGGGTGCGAGGCAAACCGCGCCACCACCAGCTCGGCTTTGGGTGCCACATACAGCCGCTGACCATGAATGCCGCGCGCATCAAAAGCGCCCAGCGCGTTGTGCGACACCCACCACATGTTACGGTAAGAATAGCCCGGCAGCAGGGTGTAGCCGGCTTTCGTAAATTTGGCCGGGTCAGCACCCCGCGCGATGTCCGCAACCACGGCCGCCGGGACGACCTGCTGGCCACTGCCGGCGCCGTCACAGCGCATCAGCTCGCCAAAGCGGGCCAGGTCGCGCAGGCTGGCGCTCAGGCCGCCGCCGCCAAACGCCACGCCGATGGAGTCCACACTCAAATACGCATCCTGCTCGCAGCCAATGCGCGACCAGATGCGATCACTTAAGCTGTCGGCCAGCGCCAGCCCGGTGACGCGCTTCATGATCCAGCACAGCAGCTCGGTGTTGACGGTCTTGTAGGCAAACGCCTGGCCGTGCTCGCCCTCTTTTTTGAGCGTCAACAAAAATTCATACAGGTTGTCCGGCCCGCTGTAGCCTTTGGCGCGGGCTCTGAAACCCCCGGCGCGCGCGTAATCCCAAATCTGCGCCTTGGGGTCTGAGTACACCTCGGAATAAGCCACGCCAATCTGCATGTCCAGCACCTGGCGCAGCGTGGCATCGGCATACGCGGTGCCGGCCATTTCGGGCAGGTAAAACGGAATGAGCTTGTTCCCATCCAGCACGCCCTCGTGCAGCAGCATCGCCGCCAAAGTGGCCGCATAGGATTTGGTGATGGAGAAGCAGGCGTGCGCGGTGTGCGGCTGCATGGCCCCCAGGTAGCGCTCATACACACGCTTGCCACGGTGCAGCACCACGATGCTGTCAGTGTAGGTGTCCGCCAATGAATCGGCCCAGGATCGCGTCTGGCCGTTCATGTCTTTGAAGGTCAATGCATCAATGGCGGCGGCGGTGCTGCTGTTGACCGCGCCCAGCTCGCTGGCCCCACCGGCACCGCGCCACACGTTGACGGTCGGCACCAGCTCGCGCATGTGCGACAGACTCCAGCGAATCTGCGGAAAACTCAGAAACCGGTCGTCTTCAAAACGGATGCGCTTGGCCACCGGAGGCGGCGTGCCCTGCATCCACGCCAAAGCGGTTGGGTCGGAGGACGTGGCATCCAGATAGTCGGTGCCATCAAAGTTCTGCATGCGAGGGGGCATTTTGATCGTCTTTTGGGTAGAGGTGGAAATTAATGAGCTACTGTATCAGTAGCTAGCTATGTATGTTATATGAGGACTAGAGGCAATTTTGACGGTTTCAAAACCCCGAGCGGCGCAACACTTTACGCGGCAAGCAGCGGGCAGCGCTGGATTCGCGATAGCTCTTCCCGCATGGCATCCTTGGCCATCGCCGTGTCATAGCTCGCCTGGCCGCGAAGCCACCAGCCGTCGCTGAGCCCGAAGTAGCGGCACAGCCGCAGGTCGGTGTCTGCCGTGACCGCACGCTTGCCGGCAACGATGTCGCCAATCCGCTGCGCGGGGACGCCAATGTCTTTTGCCAGGCGGTACTTGGTGAGGCCCCGCAGCTTGAGGAATTCTTCGTCCAGCATCTCGCCGGGGGACACGGGGGTGACTTTGCGCAAGATGTTTATTCCTTCCTTCTTTCCTTGCAGGTCAGTGGTAGTCAATGATCTCAACGGCACTTCGGCCTTCACGTGCAAAGCCTAAGGACTCGAGACTGTGCGCCACGCAATCAACTACCGCTTGGCAGCGACTCATCATGCAGGATGCGCATTGTGTGCCAGCGCGGCACGCGCTTGCTCAAGCACGCCGACAGCCATGTCGTGGCTGATCAAGGGGAATTGCCACAGAAACGTCTCCAAAGAATCCCCTTCCTCGATGAAGTCAAACAGGTTCTTGATTGGAACTCGTGTGCCGTTGAAAACGGGGACTCCGCCCTGGATTTCAGGATCAATATTCACAAAGAGTTGAGTCATGGGTTTCTCTCTAACGGGCATGATGTTTGAGTTTATCGCGATCAGTCCGTTGCTGGCTGCTGGGCAGCTTGCCACATGCGCGTTGCGTTACGGAGCGCCGGGGCCAGAGCAGCCGGTTGTTGGCGCACGTTGACTTGGTTGGCAAACGCTGTCTAAGCATCCGTAGCCCCTATTTGCTAATTTATTAGAAGCGGATTGTGCATATAGGACGAGGGCTATAGCCCGATATTATCGTCAAGTCAGGGGCGCAATCCCTCAGACCTTCGCTTTCTTCAAATGCTTCGCCTTGCCAGCACTGTGGAGGGCGACCGCCTGGCGAATGAGCGCCTTGAAGACGGACCCGTCCACTTCTTCTGCCTCAAAGATGTCGATCGCGCGGCGCGCGTTGCCGTCAAGACTCGCGTTGAAGAGGCCGGTCGGGTCCTTCAGCGCCGAGCCCTTGGCGAAAGTCAGCTTCACCTTGTCCTTGTAGGATTCGCCCGTGCAGATGATGCCGTCGTGCGACCAGACCGGCGTGCCGGGTTTGGTGGGTGTGACCCACTTCCACTCCTCGACCAAGTCCGGGTCTGCCTGCTGGATGAGCTTGCGCATCCGGCCAAGCGTTTCCCCGCGCCAGTCCCCGAGCTCGGCGATTCTTTTTGAGATGAGCACGGACGCCGGGTGGCACTGGTTTGCGTCTGATTTATTCATGTCCTGATCGTAGAAGTTCCGGCGTCGATGCGCCTTATCCCATTAGTCTGCTCAGGCGCGGGTCTTCATGCTGGAGGGGAGCTCAATGTAGTCTTCGGTCCGAGGCAGAGACAGATAGGCGGCAAGGATCGCTGGCGGCGGTGCGACTATGGCAGCGGCATCGTTGGCGTCGTTCTTGCCGCCCTTGCCTTGCAGCCGGTAGGGTGCCACCAAGTGGGCGGCAATGACGCGGGCATCAGGGCCCAAGGCAACGAGCTTGCGCGCCCAATGGTGGGCGCTGGAGCTGGCTTCCATGGCGAGCAGGCAAGCTGCTGGCAACTGGGCGCACCAAACCATGAATTTGTCACGCGCCAAGGGGCGATTGATCACCACCTTGCCCACCGCGTCAACCGCGTGAACCTGGATCACTGCCTTTGCCAGATCGGCTCCAACTCGTGTAATCTCTGTCATGGGACTTCTCCTTCGTTAAAGGTGTCAGATTGAATTCAACAACCCAATCTTGGCACTTGATGCCGTCGCCTGGAAGTGGGAAGTCCCTTCGTATTCCGTTAGGCCGCATCTTCAACCTACTTGATCTTGTCGTATACGAAGTTGCCAACGACACCGAGAGCCACACTTGCCATCATAAAAAAGAATGATGAGATTCTTTCGCTTGAGTTTCTCAAGTGTCTCTTCCTTGTGTCTCTCGGTCGCCTTTGACATGACAACAAAGGACGGGTTCGGGCGCGCAAGCAGAATGCCTGCGGCGAAGATGACGATCGCCACAACAAACGAGGATGCCAAGACTATTGGAGGACCCAACTTCGCACCGCGATCAGACATTGCTTGCGAGAGCAGTAAGTTGACCTTCTCGTGCAACGAGTGAAGGTCCTCATGCTTATTCGCAAGAGCAGTGGTTGCATCGAAGGTCAGCTGCTTCATAGAACTGCGCTTGGACCAAGACTCAACCAACGTAGCACCCAGCATCCCGACAGGGAACATAAACGTGAACAAGGGAAAGATCGCGTTTCGCGTCCATTTTTTCAGCTTGCCTTCGACGACCTGCACGTTTCGCAACTCGTCTACGACTAAGCGCAGAACGTCATCTGCCCAGGTTCGCTCGGTATGTCGAATTTCGATTTGAATCAAGCCAACTGTGGGCCTTCTGCCAATCAAACTTTCAACAAAGTTGGACTGAGCGTCTCTGGTGTCAAACTCTATAGTCAATTCCTGTCGCTCTGGCACATGCTTTCCAGGAAACTGAATCAACACGGCAATGTTTATCTTGATACCCGTGCTAACAATGTTCTGTGTCTCCGAGAAGTGCTTGAAGGCTGGCAGCGAAGTGACCTTGCGGACAATCCCATCTCGGTAGTTCACCGTGGCCTCAAAGGCTAGAGGCTCCGGCGCGTTCTGCTGCTCTATCCTTTGTAGGATCAATGCACAGAGATGAACCAGCCAAGAATGATCTACCGAGAAGGCAGACTCAATTGAGCGCTCCAGAGATTGAGGTTGACCTAGCAGGCCCGAGATAAACTCGCCCAGCGTCTTCTTGTCGACTGGTACGCTCAGGTGCTTGTCGGCAACCTCTATCTTTATCATGTCAGTCATGCGCAGGCCCTCGTTTTTGGTCGATGTTGGAGGTCAATTCGCGGTCTACTCAATATCGAGCGACAGGAATCTGTCTCCAATACTTGGCGCTTGTCGCCCTATTCTGGCCCATCAAAACCCTGGACAAACCTCGCCCGCTGCGGCTTTCACACAAAACTCTTGATATCGTCATAGTCACACCATTTCCAGAAAAGGGCGCACGCTGGCTAACATGGCGCGGGGCTTTGAAATTGAGTGCTGGGGCTATGCCATCACTTGCACTATAAGCCAGCGGCGTGAAACAATCTACTCCAGAGCCTGATTTATAAATTTGCACAGCACTATGAAATAACTAGCTACTTGTGCATGTCTGACAAGGGCTAAGGCTCATTCTCACTGTCAAAACCGCTGAAACGGCTCAAAAACATCCCCAGGGCGCCAACCCAGCCCCGTCAAGGCGGCGAGCAGTGTGTACATGGGCGCAAGGCCAATTCGCGCATGCTACAACGCCGGGTGCGCCAACCATCGCGGTCGCGCCAGCCAGCGCGCCGCGCTACAAAAATATCTGCGCGAGTGAACCGGAGCCCGTGTGCACGCTGCTCGCCGCCTCGCCCGCCAAGTGCGCCCGCCACCCCCAAAATCGCCAAACGGAAATCGATTCCAAACCGGGGCACGACCCAACCAGCCCCGAGGTTTCTACAATCCCCCCATGAAACCGATTCACTACACACGAGGCCAGGCGCTGCCGGGCATTCTGGCCAAACGCATTGCCATTCTGGACGGGGCCATGGGCACGATGATCCAGCGGTTCCGGCTGGACGAATCGCAATACCGGGGTGAGCGTTTCAAGGACTTGTCCCGCGACGTGAAGGGCAACAACGAGTTGCTGAGCCTGACTCGGCCGGACGTGATCCGCGACATTCACGAGGGCTACCTGGCGGCCGGGGCCGACCTGGTGGAGACCAACACTTTTGGTGCGACCAGCGTGGCGCAGGCCGACTACGGCATGGCCGATCTTGCGCGCGAGATGAATCTGGAATCCGCCAAAATCGCCCGTGCCGCGTGCGATAAATTCTCCACGCCCGACAAGCCGCGCTTTGTCGTTGGCGCGCTCGGCCCCACGCCCAAGACCGCCAGCATCAGCCCGGATGTGAACGACCCCGGCGCGCGCAACGTGACGTTTGAGACGCTGCGCGCCGCCTACTATGAGCAGGTGGAGGCGCTGGTGCAGGGCGGCAGCGATGTGCTGCTGGTCGAGACCATTTTTGACACGCTCAACGCCAAGGCGGCGCTGTTTGCAATTGAGGAATTTTTTGAGGCCTCGGGCGAGCGCCTGCCGTTGATCATCAGTGGCACCGTCACCGATGCGTCGGGGCGCATCTTGAGCGGCCAGACGGTCACGGCGTTCTGGTACAGCGTGCGCCATGCGCAGCCGCTGGCCATTGGCTTGAACTGCGCCCTGGGTGCCGCGCTGATGCGCCCGTACATCCAGGAGCTGAGCCGCGTGGCGCCTGACACCTTCATCAGCTGCTACCCCAATGCCGGCTTGCCCAACCCGATGGCCGAGACCGGGTTTGATGAAACGCCCGAAGTCACTTCGCGCCTTATCAAGGAGTTTGCCGCCGAGGGGCTGGTGAACATTGTGGGCGGCTGCTGCGGCACCACGCCCGAGCACATTGCCGCCATTGGGCAAGCGGTGCTGCCCCTGGCGGCGCGGTCGCTGCAAAAAACATTCTCCTACAAGGAAGTGGCTTAGACAGACACCTGGGGAACATCGGGCAAGGGGGCACGCTGGCATGAAGGCAAATCAGCCGTAAAATCCAGCCATCCAAGGAGCGTTGCAGCGGAGTCCACCTCCGCCAGGCTTGGAACGTGTCTTAAAAACCGCAACGACGCTCACCTGACCCGATCAATCCCAGGTGAGCCGCATGTCTGAAATTTCGATCCCCCCAATGAAGCTGTCGGGCCTGGAGCCCGTGCAGATCGGTGCTGCTGAGCCACTGGATGACAGCGCTGAGGGCGTTACCCCAATTGCCACGTTCGTCAACATCGGCGAGCGCACCAACGTCACCGGCTCCAAGGCCTTCGCCCGCCTGATCTTGAACGGCGAGTTTGACAAGGCGCTGTCGGTGGCGCGCCAGCAGGTGGAAAGCGGCGCGCAGATCATTGACATCAACATGGACGA
>JANMVO010000626.1:0-4340 GCA_031392805.1 Rhodoferax sp.
CCGCTGGCCTGCGCCGTGGTGTCAAAGCGCATGCCCAGCGCGGCAACGCGCGCACCCAGCCCAAACACGGGTGGGGTGAATTCACTGCAAGCCCGCTTTTTGCCAAACTCAGGGTCGGCAATGTCGCGGTCGTGGCAATAGGGAAAACCAAAGTTCTCGCCCACCTTTGAGACGCGGTTCAACTCATCGTTCGGGCGGTCTGGCCCCAGCTCGTCCTGCCCGTTTTCGGTAAACCAGAGTTCGCGCGTCTGGGGATGCCAGTCAAAGCCAACGGTGTTGCGGATGCCGCGCGCAAACACCTCCTTGCCACTGCCATCCGGCTTGCTGCGCAGGATGGTGCCAAATTCATCGTTGACGGCCTCACAGGTGTTGCAGGGGGAGCCCACCGACACGTACAGCAAGCCGTCCGGCCCCGCGCCCATCGCATGGGCATCGTGGCGCGCTTTGTCGGGCAGGCCTGTAATGACCGCCACCGGGGCGCCGGGGTTGTCCAGCTGCTGCTCGATGTTGTCAAAGCGCACGATGCGCGTGCGGTCGGCGACGAACAGGGCACCGTTGTGAAAGGCAACACCACTGGGATCCGTCAAGCCCTTGACCACAGTGCGCTGCTGTGTGACCGCGCTGCCGTTCATCGTCAACGCGTAAACGTTGCCCGCCATGCTGCCCACAAACAGCGTCCCGCCGGTGCCCATCACCATGTGGCGCGCCTTAAGCAAGCTGTGGCGCGCCTTAAGCAAGCCGGTTGCCAGCACCGACACCTTGTAGCCCGGCGGCGCTCTCAGGCTGTCGAGCTGGATGCCCTTGTTTTCATCGCGCCAGTCCTGGTAGAAGCCACAACCAGCAAGCGACGCGGCGAGCGCCGCCCATAACGTCGCCGTGCCGATGCGCGCCCAGGCTTTGTGACATTGTGTAGATAAGTACATGCCGCTTCCTTAAATTGTGAGTGATGGCCGCAATTTAGGTGTTTCGTGCAGAGCCGTCTGTTCGCCACCGCACATAAGCTGGTTTGGTACCGGCCGTGAACCCCAACTGACACCGCTTCGGCTTCCCGTCTGACAGACGCCGCGCCCTGCATTGCAGATGATGAAGCCACCTTATTGCTTGCGGAAGGAGATCCCCCATGACTATCAATGGAAGCTGCCACTGCGGCAAGGTCGCGTTCGAGGTCAACGGTGAGGTACCCGCCACACTCACCCGCTGCTCCTGTTCATTCTGTGCCAAGCGAGGGACGCTATATGCCTATTTCGAACCAGCGCAGTTTCGGCTGACCACGCCAGAGGCTGACATGGCGGCCTACCGCTGGCAATCCAAAATGGTGGCGCATAACTTCTGCCCCAACTGCGGCTGCGGCACCTTCAGCGACAGCCCGGATTTCAAGCCCGACAAAAGTTGGGATGGCAAGACCCGGCGCATTGGCGTCAATGCGCGCCTGTTTGACAACTTCGATGCTGCGGCAGCGCCGGTGCAGGTGATTGACGGCAAGAACCTTTGGTGAATCCCGCCCGCTAAAACAACCCGACACTGTCAGTCAGGATAAAAAATTATGCAGTTGACTCTTTACTACCATCCGCTTGCGTCGTTTTGCCACAAGGTTCTTGTCGCGCTGTACGAGAGCGGGTGCGAGTTTGACAGGCGAATCATTGACCTCGGGGACGAATTGGACAGAGCTGAACTTCGGGCGATCTGGCCGTTTTGCAAGTTTCCGGTCCTCCGGGATCACGTTCGCAATCGCGACGTGCCTGAGACAACCATCATCATCGAATACCTGGATCACTTCTTTAAAAGTGCCCACCCGTTGATACCAAGCAATTGGGAGGACTTGATAGAGGTACGTCACTGGGATCGCCTTTTTGACAATTATGTGCAAGCGCCGATGCAAAAGATCGTTGGTGACCGCTTGAGCGGCGGTCAAGCCGATTTGACCAGTGAACGATCGACGCTGGATACGGCGTACAGCATGATTGACCGCCACATGTCTTCCAGAACCTGGGTGTCCGGACAAAACTTCAGCATGGCTGATTGCGCCGCTGCGCCAGCACTTTTCTATGCGAGCACTGTGCAGCCGTTCCCGAAGGAATCCAGCAACTTGAGCGCTTATTTAGACAGGCTGACGAAGAGGCCCTCGTTCCAGCGAGTGATCGAGGAGGCCAAGCCCTACTTTTCGCTCTATCCATTTGCGGATGGGATTCCACAGCGCTATCGCTAGGGGCGGCTCAAGACGGCTGATTGGCAGCGCTGGGGCTCCGAACTGCTTTACGTGCCGCCCGAGCCCGGTCAGGAATATCGCCATAACGATGCACTTGATTCGCTTGGGAACATGTTGGATCTGACGCCCGGGAGGCGCGGCGATTTTCATCCGCAATTGAGCTATGCCTCCATAAACCCGAAGGAAGCATGCCATGCCCTGCGCGCCTAAACCCAAACAACCGAAGCCGACGGCAGCCTACCGACGAATGGAGGTCGTCATCGGCGACTGGCATGCCCAAGACACGTCAGTGGGACGCGCGACACCCGCTGACGCCGCACTTCCAGATGTTCGCAAAATAAAGGAAACACAAATGACACCTTCAACTATTCAGGGGCCACAAGGCACACTCGTGGCCTTCCGCAATAACAGCGGCAAAGTCAAAGGACTGCCTCTGGTCTTTGTACACGCCGACCCTGGCCGGGCAACTCAGTGGGAAGCGGTCATGATGCTGATGGCCAAAACGCATCACATGACGGCCCTTGACTGTCGCGGCAGTGGCGCTTCCGCGCCGCCCGCCGATGGCGATTGCGGCTACGCTGGGCGCGCCGCTGACATCGCAGCGGTGGTGGTTGCGTTCCACATATTAGCGATGCAAAATTACAGCAATCCACAGTTCCGGTAACACTTTTATTCGAGGAATCTTTATGACCATCAACCATCCAGGAGTCGCTATGACCACCAAACATTCTGTGAGTTTGCACCGCGTTTTGACCGCCAAACCCGAGAAAATCTACCGTGCCTTTCTGGAGCCAGATGCCATGACGCGATGGTTGCCGCCCAATGGCTTCACCGCCAAAGTACATCACATGGATGCGAAAGTGGGCGGCACTTTCAAAATGTCGTTCACCAACTTCACTACCGGTTCCAGCATAGGCTTTGGCGGCGAATACCTGGAGCTGGTGCCCTACGAACGCCTGCGCTACACCGACATATTCGACGACCCGAATTTACCGGGCGTCATAACGGTGACAGTGACCCTGAAAAAGGTATCCGTTGGCACGGAATTGACCGTGGTGCAGGAGGGTCTACCGGATGTCATTCCTTTGGACGCATGCTATCTCGGTTGGCAGGAATCACTCCGGAATTTAGCGAGGCTTGTGGAGCCAGAAATTCCCAATTGAGAAAGCCAGTCCGCCAAGTCTTCAATACGTCACACAAGGAAGCGCCATGAGCAAAACTATCACATCAGCGTTGTTGTTGGGGTAACTGACGCCTGCGCATCCACGCGGCCAGCAATGGCCAGCAGGACTGCTCCCAAAATGACATTTCCCATGCGACAGGTGCAGTGCATTGCAGTTCCTTGTGGGTTTGTTAATTGAAGTTACGCCTTTCAAAGGGAATCTTCTGATCGCCAGCGCACACATAAAAAGTTCAAAACCATGTCGATCAAGCAGTTGTCCATTCGTTGTAGAGTTGGATCAGCGCCATACCGGCACGATCTCAAAGCCGTGCCAACTTAGGGAGCAGAAACCATGAGCTACATCGACGGATTTGTCATTCCCGTGCCTGCGGGGAAAAAGGAGGCGTATCGGGCCATGGCCACCGCGGCTGCCGGGATATTGAAAGACTGCGGCGCCACGCGCACCGTCGAATGCTGGGGCGATGATCTGCCCGAGGCCAAGGTGACCGGCTTCAAGCTTGCGGTGAAGGCCGAGGGCGACGAAAACGTGGTGTTCTCATGGATTGAATGGTCTTCCAAAGCCGCGCGCGATGAGGGCAATGCCAAGTTCATGAACGACCCGCGCATGAAGCAGTTCAGCGATATGCCATTTGACGGCAAGCGCATGTTTTTTGGCGGGTTCGAGCAACTGCTGGACACCTAGCCCTACTTTCGCAGGCCATTGGTGGAATCCTCCGCCTCTCCCCCGCGAATCATCACTGCAAGGGTCGTGAATTCATGCATGAAAGAATGTCTGAAAACCACTTGTCAAGCTCGAAGACCTTTACCGCCCGGCGCTGCCCCGTGGTGAGTTCCGGTGCGAGCATGACCGTTGGTCGGCGCCCTGGGCCTCCAGTGGAAGTCCGAACCAGCGTGGTCTTGATGCCGGCCAGACTTTCCAGCATCTTCTTGGCCGACAAGTCTGGTGCGAGC
>JANMVO010000229.1:0-2997 GCA_031392805.1 Rhodoferax sp.
ATGGCCGACATTGAGGCCCTGTGCGAGGTTGAAAGCGACGGCGTCGAAGGCGTCATCTGCGGACGCGCCATCTACAGCGGCGACCTTGACTTTGCCGCGGCGCAGGCGCGGGCGGATGAATTGAATGGGTAGGCCGTAGCCCCCTGCGATTCGCTGGACTTGGGCCCGAGCCCTCAAGCGAGTCTAGAGGGAGGACGCGACGTGCTTGGGGCGGCCCGGCGCGGCGGCGTCGACTGAACCGCTCAGCGAATCATCAAAACCTGCACGTCGGCTGATATCCGCACGTCTTGCCAGGCTTGATCAGTTGTCACTGCAATGCCGGCCACCAGCTTGGTCAAGGCCAGGCAGGCGCGGTCTCCCATTGACAAACCAGCCGCCCGTGTCAGGGGCCGCATTTGCGCACTCAGGATGGCCTGTTCAGTGTTGAAGTCGATCACGTCAATTTGAAACTGCTGCACGATGCGCGGCAACTCACCCGGGGGCAGGCCGTACTCAATCAGCTTGGTACCCACTTCGGCCATGTTGACACTGCTGATTACGCAGTCTTCACGGTGAATCAGCTCTTGCACCGTCTCAAAACCACGTTCGCCGCGCGTCAGGGCCAACAGCGAAGATGAATCCATGACGTGCATCATTCGCCTGCATCTTCACGTTTGGCCTCTTGGCGCCGCTCTGCGATCAACTCTTCGCTGAGCGAAACACCTGGCGGGATTTTCAGCACACTGTCAAGGTAAGCACGCAGGTTGGCGTAATGCTGGTCATGCGGCGTGAGGATCAGGCTGCCATCTTTGATCTCAACGTGCAGGCGTGTTTTAGCCTTGAGGCCCAGCTTTTCGCGCACATCGGCGGGTATCAAAACCCGACCGTTCTCAGACAATGCCAAAGATGTCATGACGTTCTCCCAGAAATAGACATGGAATTGAATTGTGTCATAATTTTAAAAAGTGTCAACTCAATGAATAAAGTCACATCATGCTAGCCAAACGCATCATCCCCTGCCTTGACGTGACCGGCGGCCGCGTCGTCAAAGGCGTCAATTTTATTGCGCTTCGTGACGCCGGCGACCCAGTGGAGATTGCCGCACGCTATAACGAGCAGGGCGCGGACGAGCTGACGTTTTTGGACATCACCGCCACGTCCGACAACCGCGGGCTGATTTTGCACATGATCGAAGCGGTGGCTTCCCAAGTTTTCATTCCGCTCACAGTCGGCGGCGGTGTGCGCACGGTGGACGATGTGCGCCGCCTGCTCAACGCCGGGGCCGATAAAACCAGTTTCAATTCGGCGGCCATCGCCAACCCGCAGGTGATTGAAGACGCATCTGCCAAGTACGGCGCGCAATGCATCGTTGTGGCCATCGATGCGAAGCGACGTTCCATCGCGGACGCCAGGCGCATGACTGCGGATGGCCGGGAGATGGGTCCCGGCTGGGACGTCTACAGCCACGGCGGGCGCAAAAACACCGGCCTGGATGCAGTGCAGTGGGCCATCGACATGACGCAGCGCGGCGCCGGTGAAATCCTGCTGACCAGCATGGACCGCGACGGCACCAAGTCAGGTTTCGACCTTGAACTGACGCGCGCCGTCAGCGACGCGGTCAGCGTGCCGGTAATCGCCTCAGGCGGCGTCGGCACTCTGGACGACCTGGTTGACGGCATCAAAATTGGCGGTGCCGATGCGGTGTTGGCGGCCAGCATCTTTCACTATGGTGAGTACACCGTGGGCCAGGCCAAGACCAGAATGGCCGAATGCGGCATTCCCGTCAGGATTTAAGCCATTTTCTTTACCTATTCAGCCTGTAGCCCTTGTATTATGGCCATTGTTTGCTACTAATTATGTATCAAGCAAAAATGCCTGACAATCCCCTGATGAATTGGCTCAACGAAGTGAAATGGGATGCCCAGGGGCTGATTCCCGTGATTGCGCAGGAAGCGTCTTCCGGCGACGTGCTGATGTTCGCGTGGATGAACCGCGAGGCCTTGCAGCAAACGGCGCAGCTGGGCCGTGCGGTGTACTACAGCCGCTCGCGCAGCCGGTTGTGGCCCAAAGGTGAAGAATCGGGTCATGTGCAGACGGTGCATGAAATCCGCATGGACTGTGACCACGATGTGTTGCTGCTCAAGGTGACACAGTTGGGGCACGCATCCGCGACATCTGAAACGCCTTTAGTCGGGACACCTGCGACACCCGGATCGCCCGTGCAGTCGATCGCCTGCCATACCGGCCGTCATAGCTGTTTCTTCAACGTGCTTAAAAATGATGTGTGGCAAATCGTCGATCCGGTCTTGAAAGACCCCAAGGCCATCTACAAATAGGGCCATCTTCAAGTAAGGCCATTTGGTTTTGCTGCACAAATTTATGCCTCCTCAAATTTTGTCTCACGATGTGCTGGCTCGTCTGGCCACCGTGATAGAAAGCCGCCTGCCAAAGAATGGCGGGGATGCGGATGCCAGCTATGTGGCCCGCCTGTTGCAAAAAGGGCCAGATGCCTTCCTGAAAAAAATTGGGGAAGAAGCGACTGAGGTGGTCATGGCAGCCAAAGATGCTGACTTTGGCGGCGACAAGACCAAGGTTGTGAGTGAAGTGGCCGATTTGTGGTTTCACTGCATGATTGCGCTGGCGTACTACGGGTGGACGCCTGCTGACGTGATTGCCGAGCTGGCGCGCCGCGCCGGCACCGGCGGCATTGAAGAAAAAGCCTTGCGCAAGGCCGTCTTGCGTGACGCCCCTGAAGGAAATTGACGTGAAGGGAATTGACATGAATCAATCGTCGAACATCGAAGTGGTAGACATGGAAAAGCTGAAGTCGCTCAACACCGTGGGCACCATCAGTTACATCTTGCATCTGATCGTTGCCATTGGAGCCCTGATTCCGGGCGGCCAGTTTGGTCCGATTCTGCTGATCGTCGCGCTGGTCATTGACCTGGTGAAGCGCCCGGAGGCTGAAGGCACTTGGCACGCCTCGCACTTTCGCTGGCGCATCCGCACCGTGATCAT
>JANMVO010000236.1:0-2263 GCA_031392805.1 Rhodoferax sp.
CTTGCCATAAGAAGGCCAGGGGAGCAGCGACGCAAGCCGCTTCGCGCACAGCCTCCTTGGGGATGAAAGGCTACTTCGCCGGCCGCCCCATCTGGCATGAAGTTGGCTGCGACGCCACATAGGAGTCCACCTTCTGGTCGGTCCTCCAGCCGTAGCCGGTGCTCTCCTGATCGTACTTGACGTCCTTGCCGTTCAATTTGGTCCAGGTCGCAATGTACAGGGGTTGCTGGGCCTGGTGGTCGGTCTTGCGCATCTCGACTTCACCATTCAGGCTCTTGATCTTCATGCCTTCCATGGCGTAAGCCACCTTGACCGGGTTGGTGGATCTGGATTCCTTGACCGCCTTGGACAACATCGACACCACACTGTAGGTGGCCATCATGTAATAGTCGTCGTTGTACTTTTTCTTGAACGCTTCAACGATCTCGCGGCCAGAGAAAGTTTCGTTATTGGGATGCCAGTAGAAGACCGCTTTTACGCGGTCCGCACCGGTGGCGCCGATGGCGGTCGGCGCACCGGTAGTGCCCGCGTTATAGGTGTAAAAGCTGGCTCTCAGGCCAGCGTCTTTGGCGGCCCTGACCAGCAAGGTGAGATCGGGGCCAAAGTTGCCCGTGATCACAGCGTCAGCGCCCGAGGCCATGATTTTGGCCACATAGGGTGAAAAATCCTTGACCTGCCCGATCGGGTGCAAGTCGTCGCCGACGATCTGGATGTCGGGCCGCTTGCGCGCCAGGTAGTCCTTCGCGGCACGGCTGACCTGCTGTCCGAACGCATAGTTCTGGCCGATGATGTACACCTTCTTGATGGCCTGGTCTTTTGCCAGCACGGTGGTCACTGCCTCCATTTTCATGTCGGAGTTGGCGTCGAAACGGAAATGCCAGAAGCTGCATTTGCTGTTGGTCATGTCCGGGTCGAGCGAGCCGTAGTTCAGGTACACGATCTCCTGGCCGGGGTTGCGTTCGTTGTGTTTGTTGATGGCGTCGATCAACGCGAGTCCGACACCCGAGCCACTGCCCTGGGTCACGTAGCGGATACCCTGGTCGATGGCGGCCTTGAGTTGCGTCAGCGCTTCCTGCGGGGTGCCTTTGCTGTCTAACGGGACGACCTCAAACGAGTCGTCGCCCGCCCATTTGCCCTGCCGACCGAGTTCCGCCATGAACTGCCAGCTTCTGAGCAGGTTCTGGCCAACGGCTGCGAACGGCCCTGACAGGGGCTCGATGAAAGCCACCTTGACGACCTCGGCCGAGGCCAGTGGCGTGCCCAGACCGGCGGCCATAGCCAGAGCAAGTGCGAGCGGGTGAAATTGAATTGCCATGTTTGTCTTCCTTGAAAATTATCGCCAAGAATATTTGGCCCAAATAGCCGGAATTTGCGCGCCGACGGTGCAGCCTACAAAGACCGGCGAAACGCGTTTTCGTTCCCGTTGCGGTCAGGGGACCAGAACCACACGGCCCACCACATGGCCAGCGCGCAAATCTGCCAACGCCGCATTGGCCTCCTGCAATGCGCGCCGCTGCAGCGGAATCGCCGGCATGCCGGCGCGCTGGACCATGGCTAACAACTCCCGCAATTCGGCAGGGCTGCCAATGCTGCTGCCCTGAACAACTGCCGACTTGGCCACCAGCAGCGGCACCGACACCGATACTGCGCCGCCGAACAGGCCGACCACCACGAGTTTGCCGCCACGATCCACCAGCTTGAAGCCGAGGCCCGCAGTTTCACCGCTGCCGACCAGGTCAAGCACAAAATAAATTGACATGCCAATGGCATCGCGGATCTGCTTTTCGGCGTCCGCTGCCTTCGGATCAATCGCCGCCATCGCGCCGGCGTCCAGCGCGGCTTTGCGCTTGAGCGGATCGATCTCCACCACCACGGCGCCTTTGCCACCCATGAGCCGCAGAACATGCAGGGCCATCAAGCCCAGTCCACCTGCGCCAATAATCACAACCGGCTCCTGCGTCAGGCGCGGGCCGGCCTTTTTCAAGGCGCTGTAGGTGGTCACGCCGGAGCAGGACAAGGGTGCTGCGGCGACCGGATCCAGCCCCTTGAGGTCGATCAGATAACGCGCGTGGGGCACCACAATATGGTCGGCGTATCCGCCGTCGCGGTTGACGCCCAGAAAACGCGCGGCGGTACACAAATGCTCATCGCCCTGTTTGCAAAAAATACATTCGCGGCAGCCAATAAAGCTGTAGACCAGGCATTTGTCGCCGACCTGGACACCCCGTGCATCCGGCCCCAGGGCAACCACCGCACCGGCCGA
>JANMVO010000256.1:0-6303 GCA_031392805.1 Rhodoferax sp.
CCTCTCCGACCGAATCCTGGTCTCGCGCCTGGGCCGCATTGTCGAGGAATTCACGCCAGGTGAGGCGACGGCGGAAAAAATTATGTATGCGGCGGTGCATTGAACCACGCCGAAATTTGCTTAGGCAATAGGCAAAAAAAATTTCGGCGATTAAGAGCGATATTCTTAATCTCAAATATTCATAAATAACTGCAAATCCTCACAATCCAGTTAGATCGCCTTTTGAGGCATTTTTTGCTTTTTCCATCTTGTGGATGGTCATTTATTGCGATTTGGCATCGTGTGGCTCGGTTTGTGAATTTTCAAAACCCCTGCAAAAGGCGCTATTTATCAATATTTATCGCTTTTCAAGATCTATCGGGTTTAGGCTGAAGTTTCTCCGCCAAAAAAGCGAGTTTTCCCTCTCAAGCCACCGGTAATTTCAGATAACTTGATCCGCACTGTGAGAGTCCTTGTCAATATACGGAAGTACAACGGCACAAAGTTGAAACGAATCATCTTCAATCTCATGTGAACTCCTTGACCAGCCGGCTGGGCCGGCTTAAAAGGCCAGAGTTTCACTTATCTTGCAGTTCAGATTTGTCGAACCACTCCTGTACTTTTCTTCGCGCAGCGATAGTCTGGAGCCGCGATGTCAGGGCATGCCGACGCGGCATCAGCGGCTCGGTGTGTGCGGGAAGTTGTAGACCTGACACCCGAAGTCCCCCGCTGATCACAAAATGCATGCTGCTGGACGGCTCCCCCTCGCCCACAGCCGCACTGCCAGCTGCGCTGCAAACGCACCCAAAAGCGGCATATTGCCTTTTTCCGCGTCCTAAGTCTGCCACTTGCCCAGAAACTGGGTGGCATTGGTCATGTCTTCATGGGTTTGTCCGGACTGCAATGCGCTCACAAACTTGCGCCAGGCCAGGTCAGGTTCGACCAGTTTAAAGCCATAAAAACCGGCTTCTTTCTTGGCTCCCACCGCCTGCGCCTTGAATCTCGACCGTTCAAACTTTCCCAGTTGAATGACTGCATCGCCCCAAACCTGTGTGGCCAGCGGTGTTTTGGAGCTGGCCAGGAAGCCATATTCGGAGCATTCAAAAACCGTGAGTTCATGAGCTTCGCTTTCACCCTTCACTTGAATATTGAAAATACCCGAGCACTTGAACGAGTACCTTTTATGTTGACGCATTAGCTGGCTGGAAACGGAGTCGGAAAAGCCGATCGGCAAGATCGGCCTGTACTCTGGCAGGTCATAGATGGAATGCAGCAGTGTCTTGTCGCGCTCGTCCAGGCTGACAAAGACTTTGGTTCGCTGGTTGAAAAAATAATCAAGCAGTTCAGGGGTCATGACCGGATCGTTGGTCATGAAGTAGCGCCTCCCCGGGAGAATGATATTGGGAAGTTTGAGCTTGGTGAAATAGTGATACAGGTTTTTTCGACGGCTCTTGCCGTTGTAAACCTTCTTGTAAATCGCTGGTGCGTCACGCAGATCCAGTGACGCGCCGACAGCCGGTGCACCATTGGCAAAATCGTAGTTCGCGACGGTGTTTTCGGTCAGCCTCTGAAAGATCAGCAGCGACTCATACATGTCAATCCGGTTTGGATTGACTGCAATCACCAGATGGCGGGTGTCAAAAAACGTGGTGCAGTACTGGTACATGAACTTCATCAGCGGGAACAGAATGGCACCGCCCGTTTTTCTGAACTTCGGGTGCACCGCCAGCGCTGACACCTCGGCAATCTTGCCCCCTTTTGCACGAACTTGGCTTAAATCGAAGATGGCCTGCAATGGAAACCCAAATGCGCTTTCACGTATGAGTGACATGGTCCCAACGACCTCGCCGTCAAACTTGGCGCACAGTGTGGTGGTGGTGGGCAGCGCGTGATAGATGGTAGCCCGCATGCCCGAGGGATCGGGCTGCATGAACCCACTGCCGACGTAGGCGTCATGCAGCAGTTTGAAACAGGCCTCCAGCTCTTCCCGTGTCTCCGCGATTTTTAGCACCAGGAGCGGGTCTGGTTTGGGATCGCCATCAACAAATGAGCGGTAGATGGCGAACCGGATGGATTTTGGAAAAAACGAAAACAGCCTGCGCAGACTTTGATGAAATAGTCTTTTTTTTGAGCCAGAGGCAGGCGATTTTTTCATGTGAACACTCTTATGTCATCCGGCTAACGACCGTAAACGTCCTCAAAGCGAACAATATCATCTTCCCCAAGGTACGAGCCGGACTGAACCTCAATCATCTCAAGCGGCACCCGGCCCGGGTTTTCCAGCCGGTGGGTGGTGCCCAGCGGAATGAACGTAGACTCATTTTCCGACACTAAAAAGGTCTCAGTGCCTTTTGTGACCCGAGCGGTGCCACTCACCACAATCCAGTGCTCGGCGCGGTGGTGGTGCATTTGCAATGACAGTATGCCGGCCGGTTTGACCACAATGCGCTTGACCTGAAAGCGCGCACCCGCGTCAACGCAGTCGTACCAGCCCCAGGGGCGAAATACCTTGCGGTGAATATGCCCTTCAGGGCGGCCGTCTTTTTTCAGGCTGTCCACGATTTTTTTAACGTCCTGGGTCTTGTCTTTGTGCGCCACCAGAATGGCATCGGCAGTCTCCACCACAATCAAGTCGCTCACGCCCACGCAAGCCACCAGCCGGCCTTCTGACACGGCCAAAATATTGCTGCAGTCTTGCAGCAGTACGTCGCCCTGCAACACATTCCCGGCACTGTCTTTGGGCAGCACCTGCCACAGTGCATCCCAGGAGCCCACGTCGGACCAGCCGGCTGAGAGCGGGATCACCACGCCCGTGGGCAGCGTCGTGTCCAATGGGGAATCTGACGGCGTGTGGACGGGCGCGCCACCTGCCAGTCGCTCCATCACTGCGTAGTCGATGGAATCGCTGGGGCACCGGGCAAACGCCTCTTTGTCAACCCGCACAAACTCGCCATCAGTCGAGCCCTGGCCCCACGCAGCCTGGCAAGCCGCCAGAATATCAGGCCGGCACAGGCCCAGGGCTTTTAGCCAGACCGAGGCGCGCATCATGAAAATGCCGCTGTTCCACAGGTAGGAGCCATCGTCCAGGTAAGCCTGTGCCGTTGCCAGGGTGGGTTTTTCAACAAACCGCGCGATCAGCCGGGCCGTGCTTTTGTGACCGGCCTGCGCATCAACACCAACCTTCACACCCGCATGTGGCGCCCCCGCCTGAATGTAGCCGTAACCGGTCTCGGGTGTATCGGGCGTGATGCCAAATGTCACCACCGCACCGCCTGCCGCCAAGTCTGCACCCGCCCGCACGGCCGTCTGAAACGCGGCATTGTCCACCATCACATGGTCTGCGGGCATGACCAGCAAAATCGGGTTTACTTTGTTTTTTGTAGCAAACAATGAAGCAAGGGTAAGGGCTGGAGCCGTGTTTCTTCCAAAAGGTTCAAGCACAATGGTGCCTGGCTTGCCCATGACCCGCAGTTGCTCTGCGATGACAAAGCGGTATTCTTCATTGCTCACCACCAGGGGCGCGGCAAGCGTCACATCGGCAATGCCTTCTACCCTGCGCACCGTGGCTTGCAGCAGTGAGTCTTCACCAATCAAGGGCAGCAGTTGCTTTGGGTATTTTTCACGCGACAGGGGCCAAAGACGGGTGCCAGAGCCGCCAGACAGGACAACGGGTTGAATCAGCATGGTGGGTAGGTTGGCGGCTTGGATGCGGGTTGTGGGCGGCATATGGCGGGGTCTTGGCAAAGTCTTGGCGCAGAGGGTGGTTTACGCAGAGGGTGTTTTAACGTGAAAGACCATTCATGCTCCGGGGCGCTTCGCTTGCCGATTATGAGCTAACAAAATGCCGTCAGGATGTCGTCCAGATGCCATCCAGATGTCGTCAAGATGTCGTCCAGATGTCATCAGGCGCGCGCATCGCCCCAGCGCAAATGCGCCGTGTCGTCACCCCGGTACAGCGTCTCACCATGGCGGTCCACACAGTACTGGGGCGACACGATCATTTCACTGAAGTGCATGTCGGCGGCAATGCGGGTGTACTCAAACAGGATGCTGCGGGTGACTCTGGCGCCGGAGCGGATGACGCAGCCGTGACCAATCCAGGCCGGCCCGGTAATGGTGGCGCCCGGCTCCACCCGCACGCTGGATCCCAGGTAGACCGGCCCGGTGATGTTGACCTGATTCCAGGGGATTGAGGTGTTGAGACCGACCCAGACACCGGGTTTGACTTCGCGCCCCGGCATGCTCATGTCGGCCACTTCGCCGCGCAGCACGCGCTGCAGCACCGACCAGTAGTCGCTGACACGCCCAATGTCAATCCAGTTGAAAAACCGGTTTTGCGCAAAAAATGGCAGTTTTTCTGCGACCAGTTGGGGGAATAGCTGCGAGCCGATGTCGTAGACCCTGCCCGGCGGGATTTTCTGGATGACCTCGGGCTCAAAAATATAGATGCCGGTGCTGGCCAGGGTCGATTTGGCCTCTTCCGGGCTGGGTTTTTCTTGAAATGACTGGATCTGTCCGTCGGGTGCGGCCACCACAATGCCATAGCTGCTGACATCGGCCAGCGGCACGTCCAGCGTCACCACGCTGGCAATGGCACCCTTGGTCTTGTGCTCGTGCAAGGCGCTGCCAATGTCCAGGTCAATCAGCGCGTCACCGCACAGCACCAGCGTGGACTCATCGAAGAAGCCACCGAAGTCCTGTATGCGGCGCATGCCCCCGGCCGAGCCCATCGGTTTTGGGATCACGTCGCCATGCTCGCGGATGCCCTCATAGGCATAGCCAATTTGCACGCCCCAGCGTTGGCCGTCACCGAAATACTGCTCGATCTTGTGGTGGTGATACGCCACGTTGACCATAATCTCGCGGATGCCGTGGCGCGCCAGATGTTCAATCAGGTACTCCATCACCGGCTTGCCCAAAATTGGCACCATCGGTTTTGGCAGGTCTTTGGTCAGTGGCCGCACCCGCGTGCCCTGGCCCGCAGCCAAAATCATGCCCTTAGCCATAGATAATTCCTTTTTTAGGGTTCATGCGGGGGGCCTCGCCTTGGGGGGCTTTGAGGTTGAGGTCGATGTTCATATCGGCGCATAGCCGTCAGGGTTGCCGTTTTGCCAGCGCCAGGCGTCCTGGCACATGGCGTCCAGCCCGCGCTCGGCCCGCCAGCCGAGCAAGGCCAGCGCATGGCCCGGATCGGCGTAGCAGGACGCAATATCGCCGGCCCTGCGCGGGGCCACCTTGAACGGCACGCTTTTGCCGCTGGCTTTCTCAAAAGCCCGTACCATGTCCAGCACACTGTAGCCAACGCCGGTGCCGAGGTTGACGCAGGCGCATTCTTCATGGTCTTCAAGCCGTTGCAGCGCTTTCAGGTGGCCCAGCGCCAAATCAACCACGTGGATGTAGTCCCGCACACCGGTGCCGTCGGGGGTGGGATAGTCATTGCCCCAGACGTTGAGAAACTCGCGGCGGCCCACGGCCACCTGGGCGACAAAAGGCAGCAGATTGTTGGGTGTGCCTTGCGGGTCTTCGCCAATCAGGCCACTGTGATGCGCGCCGGCCGGGTTGAAATAGCGCAGGATGCCAATGCGCCAACGCGGGTCACTGTGGTGCAGGGCGCGCAGCATGTCTTCAATCACCAGCTTGGTCTGGCCATACGGGTTGGTGGCGGACAGTGGATGGTCCTCCGTCAGCGGCAGGCGCTGCGGGTCACCATACACCGTGGCCGACGAGCTGAACACCAGCGTCTTGACGCCGCACTGGGCCATGGCTTCCAGCAGACGCAGCGTGCCCACTACGTTGTTGTCGTAATAGGCCAGCGGCATCGAAACCGATTCGCCCACCGCTTTGAGGCCGGCAAAGTGGATCACCGCCGTCGCGCCGCTGTGGCGCAATGCAGTGACCAGCGCTTCGCGGCTGCGGATGTCGCCGGTAATGATTTTTGGCGTTTTGCCGGTGATGCGTGCCACGCGTGCCAGAGCCTCAGGCTGGCTGTTGCAGTAATTGTCAAAAACCGTCACTTCAAAGCCAGCGTTGAGCAGCTCGACGCAGGTGTGGGAGCCGATATAACCGGCCCCGCCGGTAACAAAAATCATGGCCATCGTGTTGGGGTACTGGAATGTTGCCCAGGGAGTGCTGAGGTCGTGCTGGGTTGGTGTGCGGGATCGGGATGGTGTTGAGTTTAGCCTGCCGGGCACAGGGTTTGCGCGCAACTAGGCAAGCGCGGATTAGTTCGTCGTGGCTTCGTGGCGCTTGGGTTGGGATGGAATGCAAGGCGGTTTATGCAGCAATTATCGGGAATATTTGCAAAAAAACCAACGCTGCAGACCG
>JANMVO010000274.1:0-3166 GCA_031392805.1 Rhodoferax sp.
GCGGAAATGGAATCGCAGATTCGTTCCGAGGTGGATAAGTGGATACGTGCAGCCAGGCAGGCGGGTGTCAAACAGGAAGACTAGTACATCAACATATGAATAACGGGACATGAATAGACTCTCGGCGATTCGTCTCGGTGACCAAGCCCCGGAGTGAATAGATTTCGTTGCCTTCCTCGACGGGCTGCTCACTGGCGTAAACGCCATGGCGCGCAGAGTTCATTTGCTGGCGACGGATCAGCGCGTCTGCGTGGAGCACGCCACCTTCGCGGCGTCCGAGGTGCAGCGAGGCGTGTTCCCGGCCAAACGGGGGCACCCGGCGCATCGCCCAGCAGCTACCGCACCCGATCCCCATGGCGTTGTTGCTGCTCGGCGACACCTTCGACGCCCAGACCGCCCTGCGCTGGAGCCTTGTCAACTGGGTGGTCAAGGCCACCGAGCTGATGGACGCCGCACGCGAATCCCCGCAGCGTCTCGCCCGCAACGTGCCGCTGGCGGTGCAGACCGCCAAGGAATTGCCGCTGCGCAGCCGCGACGTCGACCTGGCCACGGGGCTGCAATGACGCATGGCGGAAGAAGGCGCGGTTTAATGTAATGATTTGGGTGAAACGGACTACTAGCCATGAATGTCAACTACGAACTGCGCGATGCGGTGGCCATCATCACGCTTGATCGCCCCGAGACGATGAACGCCCTTACGGTCGAGATGCGCGAGGCGCTGGGCACTTACTTCGAGACCGCTGGGCGCGACCCTGCTGTGCGCGCGGTGCTGCTGCGGGCCACGGGCAAGGCCTTTTGCGCCAGCGGTGACGTCAGCAGGATGGGTGACTTCACGGCGGCCAGCGGCCAGCAGCTCCTGAAGCTCGCGCAGCGCATGGTGCGCAACCTCACGAACATCGAGAAGCCGGTGGTTGCCGCCGTGCGAGGGGCAGTGGCCGGCATAGGCTGGAGCATGGCACTGGCTTGTGACGCGGTGATAGCGTCCGAGACCGCACGCTTTACGCAGGTGTTTCGCCATGTCGGCCTGGTGCCCGACGGTGGCGCGATCTACTTCCTGACGCAGCATCTCGGCGTGCAGCGTGCCAAGGAACTGGTCTATTCGGGGCGGCGCATTGATGCACAGGAGGCGCTCGGGCTCGGACTGGTCAACCGGGTGTTGCCCGACGGCGAGTTGGATGCTGCGGCCTTCGGGTACGCGCGCGAACTTGCGAGCGGCCCGACTTTTGCACTGCGCGTGGCCAAGAAGATGTTCAAGTTGATGTACCAGCCAGACCTGGAGACCTTGCTCGATGCCGAGGCTTGGGCCCAGGGTCTGACGCTGCTGACGGATGATCACAAGGAGGGTGTGCAGGCGTTCTTCGAAAAACGAAAGCCCATGTTCCGCGGTACCTGACACGTCAGGAGCAGCACCGGGAGGCCGTCGTTTTCAAGCTCGCGGGTTCGCAACACCAGAAGGCCATGGGTTTGAAAGGTGCCGTGCTGTGGGATCCTTCAGGCAAAGGCCGCCCGATGAAGGAATGGGTGGCATTGCCTGCGAGTGAGGCGAAACAGTTCAGGGTTTTTTCTGGCGCAGCGCTGGCGTATGTGTTGGGTTCAGCGACCTGACCGCCAGCAAGTTCGTGTGACAGGCAGCAAGGCACATTTGAATATCAAAACTGCCTGTAGCCCTCGTACAGCATGCACGAGAAGCTATTAAATAAGTAGTGATAGTGGATCCTGAAGTGATTCGAAGCTTTTCTGTGCGGGTATCGGCGGGTCACCGTACCCTGTGGCTTGCACTGGCGCTGTCCCTGGTTTATGCCCGTTCGCTAAGCCGTCCTTCCACAAACTTGTGCAAGACGCTGGCCACCAAGGTTTGGTAGGGAATGCCATCCGCCAAGGCGCGTTTCTGCAACCCGCGCAGGTCTTTGGATGAGATGCGGATGTTGAGGCGTGCGTCTTTGCGGAACGTGGCTTCGGCGTATTCGCGGTGCCGCGCCAGCAGAGTCACAGTGTCAGCCACCCGCGTGGTTTTGCCGGCTTCGTAGGCAGTGAGGATTTCCTGCTCTTCATCGTCCAGGCGGTCATGAAGTGGGACGAGATTGGCAGGATTTTGGTTTGCTTTAGTCATGGTTTGCGCTCCGGTAGCGTTTGGTGGCTTTGCTGCTAGGGATGATGGTTTTTAAAAACACCTCGTCGGCGGTTTCGACAAATGGAACCAGATACACATAGTCTTCAATCTCAATGGCGTAAATCATTTGACCTGGATAGCGAGTCTGGTTGGGATGGTCAAACACTTCCAAAACCCGACCTGTTTCAATGGAAAAGACCACGTCCTCAAAGCCAACATGGCGCGTCAGTTTGAGCAGTTCGTTTTTCTCGGAGTTCCAGGCGAAAGTTTTCACTGCTGGATTATTGCACATTGTGTGCTTTTTGTGGCACAAAAATGGTTTGTGCTTGTTGCGTGCGGGCTTTAAGCGGCGCGTTCGTCAGTCTGCGTTCTAACGGCTGTGAAATTGTCGATGCCATTTAACCCGGTTATCTTCGACCTACGCCTGTGCGTTGCGCGACAACGCCGCGAGCCGCAGCCCCGGCAGGCCTTCAAAATCATTGGTGTTGAGTGTGAGGAGCACATAGCCGTGTTCGATGGCTTGTGCCGCAATCCACAGGTCGTTGTAACGCGGTCGGGGCGACCGCCCGGCCTGTTTGATGGCTGCTGCGAGCACGCCAAAGGCGGAAGACGTGTGTTTGGACACGTCCAATGTCGGGCGACTCTCCACTTGGCGCAAGTAAGCGGCGCGCATGGCGCGCTCGGTCGGGTCGGTGCATGACTGCACACCAAAACCAAGCTCACCGAGCGAGATCACTGACGTGAACACCGGCGCCTCGCCCGCCGCTGCAATGACTGCTTGTGGGTCCACCTGCTTGGCCGCAAGCGCGACCCAGATACAGCTATCGAAAATCATGCCCATGGCGAATCACGCCCAAGGATCACGGACCGCATCGCCAAAGTCATCCTTGCTGTCTGTTAGCCAAGCGTTGGCTTGCCTTGGCGTGAGCATCGGAAACGCCAGCCCGGCAAGCGCTTGCGATGCCGTCATGGTTCGCTGTGGCGGCATGATTCGAGCAATCATCATGTGATTGCGCTCGATAGCCACGGTTTCCCCCTGGCTGGCAACCGTGTCCA
>JANMVO010000294.1:0-1892 GCA_031392805.1 Rhodoferax sp.
CATGACGCATTGGAGTTGCCGGCTGATGGCCGAGGCGCAAGCGGTCAGCAAGAATACGGTGAACCGCTTATGGCAGCTACACAATCTCAAGCCGCACCGCAGCGGCACCTTTAAACTCTCGCGGGATACGAAATTCTTGGATGACGGATGGCCCTAGGCCAGCCGCTGTGGTGGGGTTGTATATGAACCCGCCCCACAAGGCGCTGGTGTTGTGTTTAGATGAAAAGAGCCAAATCCAAGCGGTGGCTGGCCTAGGGCCATTGGATCGCACCCAGCCGGGCTGCCGCTGCAAAAAGGCCGCTGCGTGAAATGGCTGCTCTTTAGTATCGTCGGGCTTCTGCTGATAGCCAATACTATCAATATTGCCGCCGATATTGCCGCCAGGGGTGAAGCGCTGCGATTGCTGCTCGGCGGTTCTGCCCACGTGTATTCGCTAACTTTCGGTTTGCTTTGTTTAGTTCTTCAGGTATTTCTGCGTTACGAAACTGATCCTGTCAACTTTTCATTGAGGGTTTAAGCGACTCTTTTTATCAGCCGAGCGGAATGGCTGTCGTTAATTAGTGCGTTGATCGGAATGTCGTTTGCCGCGTTGATCGATTTTGTATCGCAAATGCGCTCAAATTGAGCCGGCGATTTATATCCCAAGCTTGAATGCATGCGCGTGGTGTTATACCAGCCCTCGATATAAGCGAACACGCAGTGCCTGGCCTGAGCACGGGTTGCGAAGTCCTGGCCGTGGG
This sequence comes from Rhodoferax sp., assembly GCA_031392805.1. GTDB lineage: Bacteria > Pseudomonadota > Gammaproteobacteria > Burkholderiales > Burkholderiaceae_C > JANYCG01. Next base: position 741 of record JANMVO010000294.1, read on the forward strand.
TTTCCTCGACTTTCAGCGAATGCCAGAAGCTTTCCATCGGCGCGTTGTCAAAGCAGTTGCCCGTGCCGCTCATGGACGGGCGCATGCCCCGCTCGGCCAGCCAGCGGCGTACTTGGGCGCTCGCGTATTGACTGCCGCGATCCGAATGGAAGATCAGCCCGCCCCCCGGTTTGCGCACCCTGTAGGCCATCTGCAGGGCGTCCAGCACCAGTTGCCGCGTCATGTGGCCGGCAATCGCCCAGCCCACGATCCGGCGGGTGAACAGATCCAGAACCGCGCATACATACAGCCAGCCTTCGCGCGTCCACAGGTAGGTGATGTCCGATAACCAAACCTGATCGGGCGCCTTGGCGTGCGAGCTCGATTCGGCACCGGTATCGCAACTGAAATCCTGGCCCAGCAAATTCGCCGCCACCGGCAACGAGTGGCCAGAGTCAGTGGTGGCCTTGTACTTTCTGCCCGCTTTGGCACGCAGCTTCATGGCTCGCATCAAGGTCTGGATGCGATGCAGGCTTCCAGTGTAGCCATCACGCTCACACATCACCCGGTAGACGCGCGGCGCACCGTAACGGCCACGATGCGCGTCAAATACCTTGCGGATGATGCCACTCAGGCTATCGCGTTCTTGTGCGCGCTGGCAAGGCGCTCTGCCTCGCCAAGCATGGAAACCCGATTGGGTGACGCCCAGCACCCCGCATACGACTGACAAGGGGTAGGCCATGAGCTCACTCAGGATAAAGGCGTATTTCAGTGGCTGGCCTAGGGCCACAGGCTCTCTCTCGCAAAGTACGCCGCTGCTTTTTTTAGGATGCTGACCTCCATCCGGGAACGCGATAATTCAGCACGCAACCGGGTGATTTCAGCCTGTTCCGGACTCACTGCGCGGCGGCCCGCCGCCACCGTCAATTGACCCGCCTCGTATTGTTTTTCCCAGTGCTGAATGAGCTTGGGCAGCACTTCAAACTTGCGCGCGCATTCGGCAAAGCTCAGGTTTTCCGCCTTCTTGTGACGCACCACCTCGGCTTTGAATTCCACCGTAAATACGCGACGCTTCAACTGTTCTTTCTTGATGACTTCCAGTGCGCTATGCTGCTTGTTCGCTTTCATGATTTCTCTCTTGTTAAGTCATCAATGAGAAGCTTACAGGATCAG
>JANMVO010000441.1:0-3096 GCA_031392805.1 Rhodoferax sp.
GGCCTACGCGCGCTCTTGGGAGTCAGTCCTCAATTCACTGTCCATGCAGCGTTGAAATTTTCTTGACTGTCCGTAACCTGAAGGTTACTATGACAGCATGAAGACCTTCTCTACCGCCATTCTGATCCAGGCTGCGCCTGAGGCGATTTGGCAGATCCTGACCCACGCTCCAGACTACCCAAGCTGGAACACCACGGTCGCCAAGGTCGAAGGCCGCATTGCACTGGGTGAAAAAATCACGGTCCATGTCAAGTTGGCACCGGGGCGCGCCTTTCCGGTCAAAGTGGTGGTGTTTGATGCACCCAGGCGCATGGTATGGCGCAGCACCATGCCGCTGGGCCTGTTCACGGGCGAACGGACCTACGACCTGCGCTCGTTCGGCAACGGAGAGGTCGACTTCACAATGCGTGAAAGTTTCACCGGATTTCTCGCGCCACTGATTGCCAAATCCATTCCTGATCTGCAACCTGCGTTCGATGCATTCGCCGCCTGTCTCAAGGCGCGCGCTGAAAGGAGCCCGCCATGACGGCAAAACCTGCACCAGGTGGCGGTACGCCAGACGCACCGTGGTCACTGAAGACGCCTCCGGGAAGCGCCGAGTTCCAGGCATGGCGGGATCCCTCGCTGGACCCACCCGCGCTGGTGGTGCAGGTCGGCAAGACGCAATTGCGCTACCAGCTTCGCTGCATCGACGATTTGCACAGAATGCTCAAAGCGCATGGCGACTGGATGGCTTTGGGCAGTGCCGACGAGCAAAAGCCTGCCACCGAAGGCACGGTGGAGGCCTGGGGCCGGTCGGCTGAAAACCCGGTGAAAGGCTGGTACGGCACCAAGAAAGGCCTGCGAGGCCGCTTTGGCATGTATGTTCCGCCCGTGCTGGAGATTCTTGGTCTGGCGGAGCTTGAACACAACCCAAAGAACAATCGCATGCGGGCGCTGTAGTGATCGCTCAAGTATCGCCCACTCATTCAAGGGGACTGCCATGAAAATCATCTTGGTGAAATACCAAACACATGAAGACAAGGCCGTTGAAAATGAAGGCCTGATTCACGGCGTATTCGATGAACTCAGGCGCAGCAAGCCCGCTGGCCGGCAATACAACGCTTTCAAGCAGGCTGACGGCTCCAGCTTTGTCCATCTGGCCCTGATTGACCGAGCTGACGGCAGCAATCCTTTGCTCAGCCTGAACTCATTCAAGCGCTTTCAGCTTGGGCTGCGCGAGCGCTGTGAGCAAGCGCCCGTCGCAACAGAACTTTTTTCTGTCGATTCCTACCCGATGCCTTGAACGAATCACGCCATTGTGATGATCCCAATCTGGCCGCGCTTTTACCCGCTGACGCTACGCAGATGGGGCCTCGCGCCGCCTCAACAGGGAAAGTTGATGCTGCTGCGGGAGGCATTGCCAGCCTGTCAAGGATATGGTTCAACCGGAAGTTTTAGCGAATCCGGCTCCCTATCATTACTATATGTTGTATAGCAAAGTATTTGTGTATTGCGGGAGTCAGACGCATATGTTTAAGAACCATCGTCGTCGCCCAGATCCTCACCCAATGCGCTGTCGGGCTCGCCAGCTGACTTGACAATCATCACCGGCACACCGGCCGCGTGAAGCACCTCGTTGGACACCGACCCGAGCAAGGCACTGCGCAGGCTGCTGGTGCCGCTGGCCCCCATGACAATCAGGTCGCAGCCAAAGCGCTCCAGAATGTCGATGAGGCTGTGCGCCGGGTCGCCCGAGGTCACTTCGCATTCATAGGCAATGCCCGCCTCATCCAGCAGCGCCTGCGCCGACAGCAGCGTGTGCGCACCAGCTGATGCGCTGACCTGCTCCAGCACCTGGGGGTCGTGCACCACCACCAGTTCATACAGCGTGCTGGGCTCCTGCACATTGGCCAACACAACGCTGGTGTTGAGGCCATCGCGCGCCATGCGGATGGCAAAACGCACCGCCTCCAGCGAAATTGCAGAACCATCCACCGGCAACAGTATTTTCATATTCGTTCCCCTATTCCTTTTGCTCACTCTTTTGGCAAACTGCGCACCTTGGCCATTAAACGCGCCAGCACGGCGGGCGAGACAAATTTGTCCACCTCGCCCCCCAAAAGGGCAATCTCGCGCACAAAGGTGCTTGAGATGAACTGGTACCTGACACTGGGCGTCAAAAACACGGTTTCCACATCCGGCATCAGGCTGCGGTTCATGCCGGCCAGCTGGAATTCGTAGTCAAAATCAGTGACCGCGCGCAAGCCGCGCACCACGGCCTTGGCACCCCGCGCCACGACAAAATCACGCAGCAGGCCCGCGTAGCTTTCCACCTCAACCTGCGGGTAGGCCTTGGCCGCCTCGCGCACCATGTCCAGCCGCTCTGGCAGGGTGAACAACGCGTTTTTCTTGTGATGCCCGGCGGCGACAGCCACGATGACGCGGTCAAACAACTGCGTTGCGCGGCGCACGATGTCTTCGTGGCCGCGGGTGACGGGATCGAACGTACCGGGGTAAACCGCAATCACGTTATTGGCCATGGCGCATCCTGTTCAAACAAATGAAGTCTGTGCATGTTTTGCGTTGCACTCGGCACTGGCATTGTTCACTGTACATTGTTTATTGCTGGGTGCGCCGGATTATGCAACCCGCCTGAGCAGGTGCGCGTGCACCGCGCCCGCCTTGAGGTGCCGGTGCACCGTGAGCCCGGCGCTTTCCAGTTGCGCATCGGTCCACTTGACTGGTGCCTCCAGGTACACAAAACCGCTCGCAGCCACGGCACGGCCAGCCGCCTGCAACGCCGCCTCAAACAGCGCGGAATCAAATGGCGGGTCAAGAAAAATCACGTCCATGCTGGCCGCAGCAAGCTGGCGCAGCGCCGCAACCCCATCACCGCGCACGATCTGCGTCATGCTGGCCTGTAGCTGAATCTGGATGCGCTTGAGCTGCTCCACCAGCGCTGTGTCATGCTCAACCATGCGCACCTCAATCGCGCCGCGCGATGCCGCTTCAAAGCCCAACGCGCCCGTGCCCGCAAACACATCCATGCAACGCCAGCCGCTCAAGTCCTGCCCCAGCCAGTTGAACAGCGTTTCGCGCACGCGGTCAGGCGTG
>JANMVO010000480.1:0-5378 GCA_031392805.1 Rhodoferax sp.
CTGGCGGGCAAACCCGTGCTGGACCACGTGCTGGATGCGGTCCGTGCCAGCGGGCTGCCCTGGCACCTTGAAGACGCAGGGCATCCCGGCATGGGGGACTCGATTGCGGCAGCGGTTCGTGCGACGCAAGAGGCCAGAGGATGGCTGATTCTGCCGGGTGATTTGCCGCTGATCCAGAGCGCGTCGCTGGTCACTCTGGCGGCTGCGCTGCGGCATCACGAGGTGGTGGTGCCCACCTGCAACGGGCAGCGCGGGCACCCGGTCGGGTTTTCGGCCAAGTGCCTCGATTCTTTGCTTAATTTACAGGGAAATCAGGGGGCAGCCCTTGTTATTCGGTCGTTTAATGCTATTGAAATAGTAATAAATGATATCGGGGTGGTGACTGATATTGACACGCTGGATGACCTGGAACGGGCTGCGGAGTTACTCAGCGCCCGGCAAACCAAAGCGGCCTGATCATCACATTCTGAACCTGACCACGCCCTTTCCCTGTTGAAGCGCGAATGGCGCATTGGCAGACTTGCCGTCAAGTGCGCCCACTGGCTTTGGGCATGCCGTGAGGCATAAGGGAGGCAGAAAAGGCCAATATCCCATTTGTGGCCGCACTACCGTGTGCATTGCGGCGTTGCTCTTCGCTTGTGTGGCTCGCCACGCGGCGCTCAGAGCGCCTTGCACTGCATCCCGCCAGCGCACCCAAAAACGGTATATTGACTATTTCCGCCTCCCTAAATCCGCGCTTCCCTGGCCCGAAGCGTGAGCCAGCAGCCGCCGCAACGCGCGGTCGTCAATTCCGTGGCCTTTCAGGCCCTCCAGCGTCTGGCGGGCGTAATCCAAAGTGGTGCCGTACCGTCCCGTTGATGCTGAAAATATCTGCTGGTACTGCTCCCGGGTCAAATCGCCTGTGAAGTTTGGACTTCTGCGCGACAGGGTAAAAGCCAGTGCCTGCACTGGCCCGCGATTGGTTTCGCAACGCAGCCATTTGGGGTCGTAAACACCCGTCACCATTTCGCGCAGCCAAAGTTTCTGCAGCACTTGCGGCGCGTCAATCTGGGGTATCCGCAGCACCATGCCGTGGCAGCTGCCGCCCGAGAGCAGCGCAAACACCAGCCCGGGGCGCTCGGGCGTGCCACGGTTCACACGGCTCCACATTTTGAGCGCGCGGTGCCAGCCATGCACCTTGGCGGGTCGCTGTTCGGCCACGTCAAAATCGGGCCGCCAGATCAGCGAGGCATAGCCAAACACCCACAGGTCCGACTTGCCACCCCACTCGCGATGTGTGAGCTCCAGCATGGGGGCGGGATCCCGAATCGCAGGCGGGTGCCAGTGCTGGCTTTTCTGTAAGGTTTTGAGGCTCAGGAGCGCTGAAGTCATGCCGGTACTTTAACGCCTGGCCAGCACCTGTCTGCGGTAACCCTCTGGCAACTTTGAAGCATGATTTATCAGGGTTTTGGGGATACCATCCAGACTGCAATTTTGTGACATCGCCGCCATGAACATCAACACCACCGTGCTCGCGGTCACCGAGCGCATTCGCGGGACGACGGCTTCACCGAACTCAATTTCTTTCCCGCCGTGCCAGCGGGCGGCGTTGCAATGCTCAAAGCCTGGAGCGGCCCGTTTGGTGATGTCTCGTTTTGCCCAACCGGCGGAGTGACCTTGCAAAACGCGCCTGAGCTTTTGGCCCTGCCCAATGTGCTGTGCGTCGGTGGATCCTGGCTGGTGCCCGCCGAGGTGCTGGACCAGGGCGATTGGGCGCGCATCACGCAATTGGCGCGGGATGCGGTGCAGTTGAAAAAATCCGCGATTTAGCGGAGGCGGATTGCCTTGCCAAGGCGCAGTCAGCGAATCTGACCGCGGATTTCTCCACCTGGGAACGCAACGCTGTGCGCGTTGTAGTAAAGCCCGCCTGCGGCAAATGCGGTGGCCTGCGATTCACAATGCTAAATATCGGTCAAATCAGGCTGTAGCCCTTGTAGTACCTATATACATTGCTATTTAATATATAGCTACTCTAAAAAAATGCCTGGTCAGAGTTCGCGTCGCGCGCCACCGGCGTCGCCTTAACTAGCGCCATCCAGACATGAAACGGCATTCTCTCCATGGGTTTGCGCGGTGCGGACCGGGCCACAATCAGGTGAGCGCCTTCCAGCAGCATGACGCCGCACTCGGGTGGAATCTCATCCGGCTGCGCAATGGGCTGCCCTTTGGCGGTTTGCCCCAGCACATACCAGCATTCGCCACCCAGGCCCAGATAGGCGGCGCGCTTGTTCGGCTTTTTGAGGTCTGCCAGCAAGTCCGCGCGGTTGACCTTGATCTCGTGCACGATAGGCTCCAGATAGGCCTCGACTGAGGTGTTGCGGATGGAGAAAACATCCGGACAGGCGATGACCCAGACCCTATTCAACGCCAAATCCATCGTCATATCCATCGTCATATCCATCGCCCTGTCCAACTTCGTGTCCAACGGCTTGCCCAGCGACATGTCTCCCGCCCTGTCCAAAGCCCTTTTCAATGTAATTTCCCGCGTCAATTCCCGCGCCATTTTTCGCGTCGTTTCCCGGGTTATTACCCGCGCCGACCGATCACCGGTTGATGCCGGGGGCATGGGCGTCTGCGCGCGCAGGCTCAAAGTACGCCACACCACGCGACCCGCGCGGCCCATCTCGACGCAAACCTTATCGACCAGGGCTTCATGCGCAGAGCGCGCTGCCTTGTTACTGGCATACGCCTGCGCCAGTTGCACCAGGCCGGCATCGGTCAGGCGCAGGCTTTCATGGCCACTGGGCGTAGTGGTGCGCCGCTTCAGCAGGCCGCAGGCCAGCAGTTCGACCTCCAGCATGTCCTGACACGGCCAGCCGCTGGAACGATAGACATCGCGCAGGCGCTGATGGTGGCGCCGGGTCAAAGCGACGATCATGGTGAGTGGCGTGGCGGGGGTCATGAGGGACCGGCGTGATTGAGTCGTTTGAGTAGCAGCCTGCGTATTTGTACAGTATAGTTTGCGGCATGTCTGAGTTCTACAGCGTCGCGGTGCGCACCTTGTGCGCGTTCACCGCCAAGCAGGGCGACCTCGACTTGCGCTTCACCCCCTCGCCAACCGCCTTGCAGGGCATGGCGGGCCATGCAGACGTCACGTCGCGGCGGGGCGCGCACTACCAGCGTGAGGTCTCATTGCAAGGGGTGTACCGGCACCTGCTGGTGCGCGGTCGGGCCGACGGCTATGACCCGCAACTCAACCGCCTGGAAGAGATCAAGACGCACCGTGGCAACATTGAAAAACTTCCAGATAACCACCGCCAGCTTCATTGGGCCCAGGCCAGGGTGTATGCGTGGCTGATGTGTCAGCAGTTGGGCCTGCCCGACATCGAAGTCGCCCTGGTGTATTTCGACATCATGAGCCAGCAGGAAACTCTGCTGACTGAGCGGCGCAATGCCGCATCGTTGCAGCGGTTTTTCGGGGCGCTGTGCCAGCGCTTTCTGCACTGGGCCGATCTTGAGGCGGCGCACCGCTGCGGCCGCGATGCGGCCCTGTCAGCCTTGGCGTTCCCGCACCCGAAGTTTCGTTGCGGGCAACGCGTGCTGGCAGAGTCGGTCTACAAGGCCAATACTGCGGCGCGCTGCCTGCTGGCCCAGGCCCCCACCGGCAGCGGCAAGACCGTGGGCACCTTGTTCCCGGTGCTCAAGGCCATGCCTGGCCAGCAACTGGACAAGGTGTTTTTTCTGACCGCCAAGACGCCGGGCCGCCAGCTCGCGCTGGACGCGCTGCAACGCCTCAAAGACAGCTCGGCGCAGTTGCCGCTGCGCGTGCTGGAAATGGTGGCCAAGGACAAGGCATGCGTACACCCGGACAAGGCCTGTCATGGCGACTCGTGCCCCTTGGCCAATGGGTTTTATGACCGCTTGCCGGTCGCCCGCCAGGCCGCAGTGCAGGCCGGGCCTTGGAACCGGCAGGTTATGCGCGAACTGGCAATTGCCCATTCGGTGTGCCCCTATTACCTGAGCCAGGAGATGCTGCGCTGAAGCGATGTGGCGGTGGCGGACTACAACCATTTTTTCGACCTGAACGCCATCCTCCATGGCCTGACCGTCAGCGAAAACTGGCGTGTCAGCGTGCTGGTAGATGAAGCCCACAACCTGGTCGCGCGGGGCCGCCAGATGTACACGGGCGAGCTGGAGCAACGCCACTTAAAGCAGGTGCGCCAGGTCGCGCCGCTGGTGTTGAAGAAGCCGCTGGACCGGGTCTGGCGTGCATGGACTGCGCTCCTCAAAGATCAAATCAAAGAGCAAGGCAAAGACCCGGCCAAATTTCAAGCCACAGGTCAAATTGCGACCTATACCGTTTGCCAGCAGTTACCCCAAAAATTATTGATTGCGCTGCAAAAATTCACGGCCGACGCGACAGAGTTTTTCACCGATGGCGTTTTGAAAGTTGACGGCGCTTTGCAGGCTTTCTATTTCGACGTGCTCTATTTTTTGCGGCTGGCCGAGCTGCACGGTCCGCATTCGCTGTTTGATGTCTCGGTGCCAGACTGCGCCTTGCAAAACGCCGAACGGCTTCACCCGCACCGTCCCGCAGATTCGGTGCTCTGCCTGCGCAATGTGGTGCCCGCGCCGCTGCTGAAAAACCGTTGGACGGCCGCGCATTCGGTCACACTGTTTTCCGCTACTTTGAGTCCGCCGCAGTACCTCAAGGACATGCTGGGCCTGCCCGACGCTACAGCCTGGGTCGATGTGCCGTCGGCCTTCACGTCAAATCAGCTTCAAGTGCATGTGGCGAGGCATATTTCAACGCGCTTTCACCACCGCAAAAGGACGCTCGGCAGTGTGGTGGATGTGATGGCGCGCCAGTACGCGCAGACCCCCGGCAACTATCTGGCGTTTTTCAGCAGCTTTGACTACCTGCAGATGGCAGCCGACGCATTGACCGCTTCACACCCGGATATTGCCGTTTGGCGACAGTCCCGCAAAATGGACGAGGCCGACCGGGACGCGTTTCTGCGCCGCTTTACGCCGCACAGCCAGGGCATCGGCTTCGCTGTTCTTGGCGGGGCGTTTGGCGAAGGCATCGACCTGCCTGGTACGCGCCTGATTGGCGCGTTCATCGCCACGCTGGGCTTGCCCCAGGTCAACCCGGTCAATGAGCAAATCCGCCAGCGCATGCAGGCCTGCCTGGGGCGTGGCTACGACTACACCTACCTGTTTCCCGGAATTCAAAAAGTGGTGCAGGCAGCGGGGCGGGTGATCCGCACGCCGCAAGACACGGGCGTGGTGTTTCTGATGGATGACCGGTTTGCACGGGCCGAAGTGCAGAATTTGCTGCCAGGCTGGTGGCAGGCCGGAGGGTCTTGATGTTTACCGGTTTGACTGCCATTTCAGGC
>JANMVO010000498.1:0-34138 GCA_031392805.1 Rhodoferax sp.
CAGCGAAATAAATTTTTCTGGCAAGCCTTGAAGTTTGAGAACGCATAGTCACGGTCAGCGCAGTTGCCGTCTGGCGCGTTGCATGGCTCTGTTGGCCTCCCCGGCCTTGAAAGGATTTAAGATGAAGCGACGTTTTTTGAATCGCCTGGCCGCAACGCTTGTTTGCAGTAGTTTTGCCCTGGTGCCCCTGCCCGTGTTGGCAGTTGATGAGGCTGCTGACGTGTTGATCAAACGGTTGTCTACTGAAGTTCTCGACAGCATCAAGGGCGACAAGGCCATTCAGGCCGGGGATGTGTCTCGCCTTGTCGCTCTGGTCGACGGCAAGATCATGCCGAATGTCAATTTTCAACGCATGACAGCGTCAGCGGTGGGCCCAGCCTGGCGACAGGCCACCCCGGAACAGCAAAAGCGTCTACAGGACGAGTTCAAGACGTTGCTTGTGCGCACTTACGCCGGCGCTTTGGCCGAGGTCAGTGAACAGGTCATCTTAGTGAAGCCATTGCGTGCTGCGGCGGACGACAAAGAGGTCATGGTCCGAACCGAAGTCAAAGGCCATGGCGATTCGATCCAGCTTGACTACCGCTTGGAAAAGACGCCAGGGCAGGGTGCTGGCTGGAAAATATACAACCTCAATGTTCTGGGGGTATGGTTGGTGGAAACTTACAGAAGCCAGTTTGCGCAGGAAATCAATGCCAAGGGCATTGACGGCCTGATCGCAACACTCACAGAACGCAATAAATTGAGTGCCAAAAAAAGCTGAGTATGCTCGTATTGCCCGAAGAGTTGACCCAAACGCAAGCCCGTTCCTGTCTGCGCATGCTGGTGCAGGGCCTGAAATCCTGGACTGCGCCGACGGTGGTGGTTGACGCCACGGCGCTGATCCGTTTTGATTCGGCGGCACTGGCCGTGTTGCTGGAACTCCGGCGTGAAAGTCTGGCAATCGGCAAGCGTTTCTCGGTGCACGGCTTGCCGCAGCGTTTGGGAAATTTGGCTGCGTTGTACGGGATTTCTGAACTGTTGCCAACCATTTGAGGCGGTCCGCTTAAAATAGTGGAGTTTCATGCCCGCTATCTCTTTTCAATCCGTCTCCAAAGCCTACGCCGACCCGCGCGGGCCGAAAGGTTCCAAGTTTTTGGCGCTGGACGCGGTAAGCCTCGATATCGAAGAAGGTGATTTTTTTGGCCTTCTGGGTCCCAATGGCGCTGGCAAGACCACCATGATCAGCATCCTGGCAGGGTTGACGCGAGCCACAAGCGGCAAGGTTAGCGTTCTGGGCAGCGATGTGCAGGCCGATTACGCGGCAGCCCGCCGCAAGCTGGGTGTGGTGCCGCAAGAACTTGTATTCGATCCTTTTTTCAATGTGCGCGAGGCACTGCGCATTCAGTCTGGCTATTTTGGGGTGAAAAACAACGACGCCTGGATTGATGAATTGCTGAGTTCTCTGGGCCTTGCCGACAAGGCCAATTCCAATATGCGCCAGCTCTCAGGCGGAATGAAACGCCGCGTTCTTGTGGCGCAGGCCCTGGTGCACAAACCTCCGGTCATCGTGCTTGACGAGCCCACTGCCGGTGTTGACGTGGAACTGCGCCAGACCTTGTGGCAATTCATAGCCAAGCTCAACAAGCAAGGTTCGACTGTTTTGTTGACCACGCATTACCTGGAAGAGGCCGAAGCGCTGTGCGGACGGATTGCCATGTTGAAATCGGGCAAGTTGGTTGCGCTGGCCTTAACGTCAGAGCTTCTGAAAGCGGCTTCGAGCAATGTGCTGCGTTTTAAAATTGATAATGAACTCCCTAAGATACTGGCGGACAAAGCGCGTATTACAGGCCGCATCGTGCAGTTTCCAGCGCACAACGCAAACGAAATTGAGCACTACCTGGCCGCAGTTCGTGAGGCCGGTTTGATTGCGCAGGACGTTGAAATACGCAAAGCCGATCTGGAAGATGTGTTCCTTGACGTCATGGCGGGCAAGGGCGGATTGGGTGCAGGAAAAGCAGAGCAATTTTCCGCCGGGCCGCCCCCAGGAAAATTAGACGCCTCGGGGGGCAGCGCATTACACGAAGTGACAAGTGTGGGGGCAATATGACCGGTTGGCAAACCTTGCTGTACAAAGAAGTGCTGCGTTTCTGGAAGGTCAGCTTTCAGACCGTGGCTGCGCCCGTGCTCACGGCTGTCATGTACCTGCTTATTTTCGGCCATGTGCTGGAAAACCAAATCAAGGTGTATGACACCATCAGCTATACCGCGTTTCTGGTGCCGGGCCTGGTGATGATGAGCGTGCTGCAAAATGCATTTGCCAATAGCTCTTCGTCTCTGATTCAAAGCAAAATCATGGGCAATCTGGTGTTTTTGTTGCTGACACCGCTGTCACACTGGAACTGGTTTTTTGCCTATGTTGGTTCCAGCATCGTGCGTGGCCTGTTGGTGGGTGCTGGCGTTTTTGCGGTGACTTTCTGGTTTGCGTCATTGAGTTTTGTAGCGCCTTTGTGGATTTTGATTTTCATGGTGCTCGGTGCTGCGCTCATGGGAACTCTGGGGCTTATTGCCGGTCTGTGGGCGGAAAAATTTGACCAACTGGCCGCGTTCCAGAACTTCATCGTGATGCCAATGACTTTTCTGAGTGGCGTTTTCTACTCCATCCATTCACTGCCCGCATTTTGGCAAGGTGTGAGCCATCTGAACCCCTTTTTCTACATGATCGACGGCTTCCGCTACGGATTTTTTGGTGTCAGTGATGTCTCGCCCTGGTTGAGTCTGGGTGTGGTGGCCACTGCTTTGGCAAGCGTCAGCGCCATCACGGTGCAATTGCTTCGCATTGGCTACAAAATCCGCAGTTAATCATTAAAGCCGTTGCGCTATTGAGTTGAACCAAACATGACAGCAGACGAACTCGAATCCATCATCACGGCGGGCCTGCAGTGCACGCATTGCGATCTCACCGGAGACGGTCGGCATTGGTCCGCCACCATCGTCTCAAGTGAATTTGAAGGCAAACGCGCGATCCAGAGGCACCAGCGCGTATATGCCACACTGGGTGCAAAAATCCATAGCGATGAAGTCCATGCCTTGTCCATGAAGACCTACACCCCCAGAGAATGGGCTGAACTTCGTTGACTTGAATTTTAAAATAAAAGCGCTGGACCGCCAAAGCTACTTTGTCGAATAAGGCCGGCAAAAGCACTGTGCCGTCCTCCCAGTGGGGCAAAACTTTTGTCAACATGGATTCAGATGGATAAATTGTTGATTCGCGGCGGTCGCCAGCTTCATGGCGAAGTTCAAATCTCAGGTGCCAAAAACGCCGCATTGCCTGAGTTGTGCGCATCGCTTCTAACGGCTCAACCGGTCACGCTTTTGAACGTGCCGCGTTTGCAGGACGTGGCGACCATGCTCAAGCTGATTGGCAACATGGGCGTCAGCGTGGAGCGCCTGGCCGATGGAAGCGTCAGTGTCGATGCTGGGCCTTTGAGCTCTCCCGAGGCGCCCTATGAGTTGGTCAAAACCATGCGCGCCTCTATTTTGGCGCTCGGCCCCTTGCTGGCACGCTTCGGCGAGGCAACTGTGTCTTTGCCCGGCGGGTGTGCCATTGGCTCGCGGCCGGTAGATCAACACATCAAGGGACTGGTTGCCATGGGGTCGGAGATTGTGGTCGAGCATGGCTACATGATTGCGAAGCTACCCATGGGCCGGACCCGCCTCAAGGGTGCGCGCATTGCGACCGACATGGTCACCGTGACCGGTACCGAAAATTTTCTGATGGCGGCGACCCTGGCGAGTGGCGAAACCATTCTTGAGAATGCGGCGCAGGAGCCCGAGATTGCCGATCTTGCTGAAATGCTGATCAAGATGGGCGCAAAGATTGAAGGCCATGGCAGCAGCCGCATCCGCATACAGGGGGTCGAGCAACTGCATGGCTGCCGACATCAAGTGGTCGCCGATCGCATTGAGGCCGGTACTTTTTTGTGTGCTGTGGCGGCGACCGGTGGCGACATTTTGTTAAAACACGGACGGGCCGATCATCTGGAAGCTGTGATTGAAAAGTTGCGCGAAGCCGGGGCCACCGTGACTGCGCTGGACGATGGCATCCGCATCCAGTCGGGCGGCCGTTTAAAGGCGCAAACCTTTCGCACTACCGAATACCCGGGCTTTCCGACCGACATGCAAGCCCAGTTCATGGCGCTAAACTGTGTCTCACACGGTACAGCCAAAGTAACGGAAACCATTTTTGAGAACCGCTTCATGCACGTTAACGAGATGGTGCGCCTGGGCGCGAAAATCCAGATCGATGGCAAGGTCGCCGTGGTGGAAGGCGTGGCAAGACTTTCGGGTGCAACTGTTATGGCAACTGATTTGCGTGCTTCGGCCAGCTTGGTGATTGCGGGCCTGGTGGCTGAGGGTGAAACCGTGATCGACCGGATCTACCACCTGGACCGCGGCTATGACCAGATGGAGACCAAGTTGCGTCGAATTGGTGCCGACATTGAGCGCTTCAAGTGAGAAAAGAAAATAGTGACCGACGCGCGCAAGGATCAATTGCGGTCAGTCCCAATCCAGGACAATCCTGTCCCCGGCACGCCATAACAATGAACGAAATTGGGCTTTGACCCCGATTGATCGTGTAGGACAAGTGACTATCCAATGATTACCCTGGCACTCTCCAAAGGTAGAATTTTTGAAGAAACCCTGCCGCTGCTCAAAGCCGCAGGGATCGAGGTGCTGGAAGACCCTGAGAAATCCCGCAAACTCATCCTGACAACGAATCAGCCCAACGTTCGTGTTCTGGTCGTGCGCGCGACCGACGTGCCAACCTACGTGGAATATGGTGGTGCGGACCTTGGCATCACCGGCAAAGACACCTTGATCGAGCATGGAAGCAAGGGCCTGTATCAGCCGCTGGATTTGCAAATTGCCAAGTGCCGAATCAGCGTGGCGGTGCGCGCTGATTTTGATTACGCGTTCGCTGTCAAACAAGGCAGCCGCCTGACCGTGGCTACCAAATACGTGGCCATAGCGCGGGAGTTTTTCGCCGCCAAAGGCGTGCATGTGGATTTGATCAAGCTCTATGGCAGTATGGAACTGGCACCTTTGACCGGGCTCGCTGATGCGATTGTTGACCTGGTATCTACGGGCAACACGCTCAAGGCCAACCACCTGGTTGAGGTGGAGCACATTATGGACATCAGTGCGCGCCTGGTGGTGAATCAGGCGGCCCTCAAGCTAAAACAAGAGCCAGTTCGCAACATCATTAGTGCGTTCGCCGAAGCAGTGGCTGCGCGAACGCCTGCCTAGCAAGCATTCGGAGACAATTGCTATGAAATTAGTAGCTAATCCTGCAAGACTATCAACGGCCAGCAGTACATTTGAGACTGATCTTGAAGCGTGTTTGCATGGCTCACCTGATGCCGATGCAGCCATCGACCAAGTGGCCGCCGACATCCTGCTTGACGTGAAGCAGCGCGGCGATGTGGCCGTGCTGGAGTACACCAATCGCTTTGACCGCCTGGGCGCAACATCGGTCAGCGAACTGGAGCTTTCTGCGGCTGAACTGCTGAGCGCATTTCACACCATCCCCAGCGCTCAACGAGACGCCTTGCAAGCGGCAGCACTCAGGGTACGCAGCTACCACGAGCGCCAAAAAAAGGCGAATGGCCAGAGCTGGAGTTACCGCGATGAGGATGGCTCACTTCTGGGTCAAAAAGTCACGCCGCTGGATCGTGTGGGCATCTATGTGCCCGGTGGCAAGGCCACTTACCCGTCAAGCGTGTTGATGAACGCCATTCCGGCCCATGTTGCAGGCGTTGGCGAAATCATCATGGTAGTGCCCACACCGCGGGGGGAGAAAAATGCCATGGTGCTGGCTGCGGCCTACCTGGCTGGCGTCAACCGCGTTTTCACCATCGGCGGAGCGCAGGCCGTTGCAGCGCTGGCCTACGGCACGCAAACCGTTCCCTGCGTAGACAAGATCACCGGCCCAGGCAATGCCTATGTGGCTGCGGCCAAACGCCGTGTGTTCGGCACCGTGGGCATCGACATGATCGCCGGCCCCAGTGAAATTCTGGTTTTGGCCGATGGCACCACGCCACCCGAGTGGGTGGCGATGGATTTGTTCAGCCAGGCCGAGCATGACGAGCTGGCGCAAAGCATTTTGCTGTGCCCCGATATGGCCTACATTGATCAGGTGCAAATCGAAATCAACCGCCTGCTGCCGCAAATGCCGCGCGCCGACATAATTGCCAAGTCATTGAACGGGCGTGGTGCCCTGATCCATACCCGCAGCATGGAAGAGGCATGCAAGATCAGCAACACCATTGCCCCGGAACATCTGGAGGTGTCCAGCCGCGACCCTCACCGTTGGGAGCCTTTGCTCAAACATGCTGGCGCGATTTTTCTGGGTGCTTTTACCAGCGAAAGCCTGGGCGACTACTGCGCAGGCCCCAACCACGTATTGCCCACCAGCGGTACGGCGCGCTTCTCCAGCCCGCTGGGTGTCTATGACTTTCAGAAGCGCAGCAGCCTGATTGAGGTGAGCGAAGCTGGCGCGCAAACATTGGGCAAAATCGCCGCCGAACTGGCGTATGGCGAGGGTTTGCAGGCGCATGCACGTGCGGCAGAAATGCGGTTCACCAAACTTGGCAGTTCCTGTCAGTAATTTTTTCAGGATCGGCAAAAATGTTTCCCTTTGTTTTATGTATGGCGTTTTTGTCTGTGGTCGTATGCGGTGCATCGGACTCAGCAGAGAAAAAGCCACAAAACGCTGTTGGGATTTCGCGCGTTGTTTTCTAATTTTCCTCGGTGCGGTGCCAAGGGCTCAGTGGCAGTACGGCGCTGCCACAGTATCCGGCGGAGTTGCTGGGAATATAGAATAGCTTTACCCGAACACTGCCATGCAGGGGCTTTTTCTATGGACTTCCCCGGAAATTTATTCGTTGTTGCAGCCCCCAGCGGGGCTGGGAAATCCAGCTTGGTCAAGGCTTTGATGGAGCTTGATTCACGGGTGCAGCCTTCTGTGTCGCACACCACCCGCGCGCCACGCGGACAGGAAAAACACGGGCGTGAGTACTTTTTTGTGTCCGAGCAGGAATTTGACGCCATGGTGCGGGCAGATGCATTTGTCGAATGGGCGCACGTGCATAGCCAGCGCTACGGCACTTCAAGAAAAGCGATTGAAGAAAGAATTTCCCAGGGTGCCGACGTGATTCTGGAAATCGACTTTCAAGGGGCCATTCAGATCAAGCAACTGTTTGCCAACGCCATCTGTATTTTTATATTGCCGCCAAGCTGGGAAGAGTTGCGCTCGCGGCTTGAGCGGCGAGGAGAAGACTCTTCGGAAATCATTGAAATGCGGCTCAGGAATGCGGCGCTTGAAGTGGCCCAGGTCAGCAAATTTGACTTCGTTATAATTAACGAGCTGTTTGACCGGGCCTTGTTTGACCTCAAGGCAGTTGTTCACTCGCAACGGCTCAAATATTTGGCGCAACGTCGCGCCAGAGCCGACACCTTCAAAGCATTGCAAATCCCCTAGTTAACCTGCTTGGGCAACTTACCTGGCAATAGTTACCCGGCAATAGTCCCTGTTCTTTCGGAGAAACTCATGGCCCGTATCACTGTCGAAGACTGCCTGGTGCAGATTCCCAACCGTTTTCAACTTGTTTTGGCCGCAACCTACCGCGCCCGAATGCTAAGTCAGGGGCACACCCCGAAAATCGAGAGTAAAAACAAGCCAGCGGTGACCGCGCTGCGCGAAATCGCGGCCGGCAAGATTGGCCTTGAGATGCTGAAAAAAGTGCCCCTCTAAAGGCGCTCTTCTGCTAAAAATAGCACCGGCCACGGTGCTTTTTTATTGGCGTTTTTAGTGGGTTCCCCACAACCACAATGCAGTTTTCTGCCTGCGCGCTATATTTGGGGCATGGGTACAGCACTTAAATCCACTGCCATGCCGACTCGCGCGTCGCGCCAGAATCGGGGGCAGCCTGTGCCCGATGCGGCCGCAGTCAATGCCACCGCCGCCAGTTTTGCCGGACTGACCGCCAAGCTGGACTACCTGTCACCTTCGGATCTTGAGCAGGTCCGGCTCGCCTACCGCTTTGCAGACGAAGCGCATTTAGGCCAAATGCGAAATAGCGGTGAGCCTTACATCACCCACCCCATCGCTGTGGCAGCCCAATGCGCCGAGTGGAAACTCGACGCCCAGGCGCTGATGGCCGCATTGCTGCATGACGCCATTGAAGACTGTGGCGTGACAAAACCAGAACTCGTAGAGCGCTTTGGCTCGCCGGTGGCCGAGTTGGTTGATGGCCTCACCAAGCTGGACAAACTGCATTTCAATACGCGCGAAGAAAACCAGGCCGAGTCGTTTCGCAAGATGCTGCTGGCAATGGCGCGTGACGTGCGGGTTATTTTGATCAAGCTCGCGGATCGGTCCCACAACATGCGCACGCTGTCTGATGTGCCTCGTGACAAATGGGCTCGCGTGTCGTCTGAAACTCTGGAGATTTATGCACCGATTGCGCACCGACTGGGGCTTAACCAAACTTACCGGGAGTTGCAAGACCTGTCCTTTCGCTATTTGCGTCCCTGGCGCTATACCATATTGTCAAAGGCAGTGGCCAAGGCAAGAAGCCGACGCCGCGACCTGATTCAAAAAGTTCAGCGCGAGGTGGAAGCCGTTTTTGCCGCCACCGGTATGAAGGTCAAGATTGCCGGACGCGAAAAAGCGCTGTATTCGATTTACAAAAAAATGGATGAAAAGCACCTGAGTTTTGCGCAGGTGACCGACATCTACGGGTTTCGCGTGCTGGTACCGAGCGTGACCGATTGCTACACCGCCCTGGGAACCCTGCATCAGCTCTACAAGCCGATGCCCGGCAAGTTCAAGGATCACATCGCCCTCGCCAAGCTCAACGGCTACCAGTCGTTGCATACCACCCTGGTGGGGCCTTCGGGTGTCAACGTGGAGTTCCAGATGCGAACCCAGGCCATGCACATCGTCGCCGAATCGGGCGTGGCCGCGCACTGGCTTTACAAGGTCAACAACCCAGACGGCGCAACACCCGACCGCCTGGGTTCACAGTGGCTTCAATCGCTACTCGATATTCAGGATGAGACCAGAGACGCAGCTGAGTTCTGGGATCATGTGAAAGTAGATCTTTTTCCAGACGCGGTCTACGTGTTCACACCCAAAAGTCAAATCATGGCGCTGCCCAGGGGTGCTACTGTGGTCGATTTTGCCTATGCCATACACAGCAATGTCGGCGACCGGGCCATGGCCGCCCGAATCAATGGCGAGCAGGTGCCGTTGCGCACCGAGCTTAAAAATGGCGACGTGGTTGAAGTCGTCACGGCGCCGGTTTCAACACCGAACCCGGCCTGGCTGGGCTTTGTGCGCACAGGTCGCGCACGCTCCAAGATCCGCCACCACCTGAAAACCATGGCGCATGAAGAATCCGAGAGCCTGGGCGAGAGGTTGTTGTCGCAAGCCTTGCGCGCGGAGGGAATTGACAAGTTTCCCGACAACGATCCGGCCTGTCAGGCCATATGGGAGAAGCTGCTGTGCTTTACTGGTAACAAGAGTCGAGCCGACCTGCTCACCGACATTGGTCTGGGCAAGCGCATTGCCAATATCGTCGCCAAACGCCTGGCCAGTCTGCTGGCAGAAAATGGGCAAAAGCCGGACGCCTTGCTGTTGACGCGTGAGCGATTCATGACTCAGGAGTTTGCGTCACTTGGCCTGCTTACACTGGATGGCAGCGAAAACGCATCCGTCAAGTTTTCACCATGTTGTCGCCCAGTACCGGGGGACGCGATTGTGGGCTACCTTGGGCGCGGAGAAGGTCTGGTGGTGCACATGACTGAATGCCCAGTAGCCCGAAAGCTGCAGAGCAGGGACAGCGAGCGATTTATTGGTGTGGAATGGGCCGACGAGCCGGTTCGCCCGTTTGAGACTGAAATCCTGGTTACCGTGACCAACGGCAAAGGGGTGCTGGCCCGCGTTGCCGCATCGTTGGCCAGCGCGGAGGCAGATATCATGCACATCGACATGAGTGAAGAAGGTGCGCAGGACGTTACTGACCTACGCTTCCTGATTGCGATCCGCGACCTGTCACATTTGGACACTGCGCTGAGAAATCTCAAGCGCACGCCATCAGTATTGGGCGTGCGCCGAAACTGCATCACGGTGTGATTGCATCAGGAGGATAAGCGCGGGTAGCGCACTCTGATGACCTCAATCTCGTTGACGCCCAGAGGCGTTATGAGCCTCAGCACATCGCCCACACGCGCCTTGAGCAGAGTCCTCGCAATGGGGGACACCCAGCTCACCTGGCTGAGCGCAATGTCTGCCTCATCAACACCCAGGATGGTGACGGTGCGATCAAACCCCGCGCCGTTGGCATAAGTCACGGTCGCACCAAAAAATACCTGGTCGCTGCCAACATGAACGCTGGGGTCGGTCACCAAGGCAATCTCCAGGCGTTTGGTCAGAAAACGAATGCGCCGATCAATCTCGCGCAGCCGCTTTTTACCGTAGATATAGTCGCCATTCTCAGAGCGGTCACCATTGCTGGCAGCCCAGTGAACGGTCTCCACGACCTTGGGACGCTCGATGTCGATCAAGTCGAGCAGCTCGCGGCGGATGCGGGCATAGCCCTGGGGCGTTATGTAGTTTTTGCCACTTGAGGGCAAAGCCGCAGGTTGCGGGTCATTGTCGTCACCGCTTTCGGATTCTTTGGTAAAAGCCTTGCTCATGACGTTTTTCTGGGTTTTCCCACAACGCACAAATTATAAGAAAAAAGCCTGCAACTTTGCAGTTGCAGGTTCGTCATCAATGGTGCACCTTGCAGGCATTGAACCCACCACGGCCATTTTCTGAAATTGCCGCAGGCCAGGCACATTCAAGCGTTGTTTTCAGAGCGGGACATCGTCGTCATCGGTCTGCATACGGTCTTTGAGCACCACGCCGTGATGGGAGCCGATTCGCTGGAGGTTTTCGTTCATGCGTATGCGTTGACATATCCCATTGGCATTGACCAGCCATGTGTGCAGGGAAATATTCTTTTGATTATGCAAGCCTATGGGTTGCGGGGCACTCCCAGTCTCGTCGTTCTGGACCGGCTGGGAAGAATCCGACTAAATCATTTTGGACATATCGATCACTTGCGGATTGGGGCGCTGCAGGGCCAGTTGGTGGCCGAAAAACTAGAGAAAATGGCCTGTAACCCGCGCCAATTATATGTTTATAGCTTTTATATGTATAGCAATTGAAGTTAAAACGGGTTCAGCTTCATTCGATCAGCTCACGTCATCCGGACCCGCCACAGGTTTACGTCCGTTCAGCATGGCGGCCAACAGATTTTCTTTGTGCCGCCATGACGTGAATAGGGCACCGGCCACATGCAGCAATAACAGCGGCAACAGCGCTTCGCCGCCAGTGTCCAGTGCAGCAGGCGCACGCCCGCGCTCCAGACAGACTGGGTAGCTGGCGTTATTTGTGGCGGCATAGCGCTCATCGGGCTTTGGTCGGCACGGGAACCAAAGTAACGGGGTGCAAATAATAGTCGCCACGCTCGCCTTTTTCGTTGAGGGCGTAGACCTCATAGCAACCACCACCACCACACAGACTTGACCCGCTTCCCGAACAGTTTGCGGCATGACAACCACTTGGCGCGTTCGCGCGTTGCTGAAACAGCGATTGCCGTGAACCACATCACACTGAACTAACAGGAGCAGACGAGGCTCTATACGTTTATACGTGTCGGCAAGTGCAAAACCCGTTATGCTGATGCTGTGATGACAACCAGGAGATCATATGGATGCGATTGGTAACCATGTTGCCCGTTATGCGCGCAACCGCGAGGAAGAACTCTCACTGGACGAGTATCTGGCGGAATGCAAACGCAACCCGCTGGCATATGCTTCGGCCGCTGAGCGCATGCTCACCGCCATCGGCGAGCCGCACATGCTCGACACCCGCAACGACCCGCGCCTGTCGCGCATTTTTGCCAACAAGCGCATCAAAATCTACCCGGCCTTTGCCGAGTTTTATGGCATGGAAGACGCCATCGAGCAGGTGGTCAGTTATTTTCGCCATGCTGCGCAGGGCCTGGAAGAACGCAAACAGATTTTGTACTTGCTGGGGCCGGTGGGGGGGGGTAAAAGTTCGATTGCCGAACGACTGAAACAGCTCTTGCAGCAGGTACCGTTTTACGCCATCAAAGGCTCGCCTGTGAACGAAAGCCCGCTGGGCCTGTTTGACGCGCTGGAAGATGGGCCAATTTTGCGTGAGAACTTTGGCATTCCCACCCGCTACCTGCAACGCATCCTGTCGCCGTGGGCGGTCAAACGGCTGGATGAATTTGGCGGCGACATTCGCCAGTTCAAGGTCGTCAAGCGGTACCCCAGCATGCTCAAGCAAATTGGCATTGCCAAAACCGAGCCGGGCGACGAGAACAACCAGGATATTTCATCACTCGTGGGCAAAGTGGATATCCGCAAGCTGGAGACCTTTGCGCAAGACGACCCCGATGCTTACAGCTACTCGGGCGGCCTGTGCCTGGCCAACCAGGGTTTGCTGGAGTTTGTGGAAATGTTCAAAGCCCCGATCAAGGTGCTGTACCCGTTGCTTACCGCCACGCAGGAGAGCAACTACAAGGGCACCGAGGGCTTTGGGGCCATACCCTTCGATGGCTTGGTGCTGGCCCACAGCAATGAGAGTGAGTGGAAAAACTTTCGCAACAACAAGAACAACGAGGCCTTTCTTGACCGCATCTACATTGTCAAGGTGCCCTACTGCCTGCGCGTGAGTGAAGAAGTGAAGATTTACGAGAAGCTGATCCGTGAATCGTCCCTGGGCCTGGCCAAATGCGCACCCGGCACCTTGAAGATGATGAGCCAGTTTGCCGTGCTGACCCGTCTGAAGGAGCCGGAAAATTCAAGCCTGTACAGCAAGATGCAGGTGTACGATGGCGAGAGCCTGAAAGACACCGACCCGCGCGCCAAGAGCTACCAGGAGTACCGTGACTACGCCGGGGTGGATGAGGGCATGAGCGGGGTATCCACCCGGTTTGCATTCAAGATCATGTCCAAAGTGTTCAACTTCGACAACACCGAGATCGCCGCCAACCCGGTGCACCTGATGTACGTGCTGGAGCAACAGATTGAGCGGGAGCAGTTCCCGGCGGAACTGGAGCAAAAATACACCGGCTTTATCAAGGAGTCGCTGGCACCGCGCTATGCCGAGTTCATCGGCAAGGAAATCCAGACCGCGTACCTGGAGAGCTACAGCGAATACGGCCAGAATATTTTTGACCGCTACGTCACCTACGCCGACTATTGGATTCAAGACAACGAATACCGCGACACCGACACCGGCGAGGTGTTCGACCGCGTTGCGCTGAACGCCGAATTGGAAAAAATAGAGAAGCCAGCCGGCATTGCCAATCCCAAAGATTTTCGCAATGAGATCGTCAATTTTGTGTTACGGGCGCGCGCCAACAACCAGGGCAAGAACCCAGGTTGGACCAGTTATGAGAAGCTGCGCCTGGTGATCGAGAAGAAGATGTTCTCCAACACCGAGGAACTGCTGCCGGTCATCAGTTTCAACGCCAAAGCCAGCACCGACGAGGCCAAGAAGCACGAAGACTTTGTCACCCGCATGGTGGACAAGGGCTACACGGCCAAGCAGGTGCGCCTGCTTAGCGAATGGTACTTACGGGTGAGAAAGAGCTCTTGACAATGTGATCCCCTCAGGATTTGCATGACCCTGAACATCATTGATCGCCGCCTGGCGGGCAAAAACAAGTCCATCGGCAACCGGGAGAGGTTTTTGCGCCGCTACAAGGCGCAAATCCGTGAAGCCGTGCGCGGTGCGGTGTCTGGGCGCAGCATCCGCGATGTGGAGCAGGCCGAAAACATCACCATCCCGAAAAAAGACATCAGCGAACCGGTGTTTCATCATGGCCAGGGTGGTGTGCGCGACACGGTGCACCCCGGCAACACCGATTACCTGCGCGGCGACCGCATTGCACGCCCCAAAGGCGGCGCGGGCGGCGGCAACGGGCAGGCCAGTGATTCTGGCGAGGGGGAAGATGATTTTGTCTTCACCCTCAGCAAAGAGGAATTCATGCAGGTCTTTTTTGAAGACCTGGCCCTGCCCCACCTGGTGCGCACTCAGATAGGCGATACACCCGAGTACAAGACGCACCGCGCCGGCTATACGCGTGATGGCACGCCCAATAACCTGCACGTGGTGCGCTCCATGCGCGGTGCCTTGGGGCGTCGATTGGCGCTGGGAGCATCAGCGCGGCGCGAGCTCAAAGAGATGGAGCTGCAGCTGGCCGAACTGGAACGCACCCCCGCTGGGCACGAACCCGAAATCCGCACACTGCGCCTGGCTATTGCTGCACTGGAATTGCGGCTCAAAGGCATCCCGTTTTTAGACCCGCTGGATTTGCGCTTTCGCGGGCTCGTAAAAACCCCGGTGCCCTCCAGCAAAGCCGTGATGTTTTGCCTGATGGATGTGTCGGGCTCCATGGACGAGGCCCGCAAGGATCTGGCCAAGCGCTTTTTTATCCTGCTGTATTTGTTTCTGACGCGACATTACGAAAAAATCGATATTGTCTTCATCCGCCACCACACGCAGGCGCAGGAGGTCAGCGAAGATGAATTCTTTCACGCCACGGAAAGTGGCGGCACGGTGGTCAGCAGCGCCCTGGAGTTGATGCAAAAAATCCAGCAGCAACGCTATTCGCCGCTTGAGTGGAACATTTACGGCGCGCAGGCCAGTGACGGCGACAACTACAGCAATGACAGTGGCCGCTGCCGCGACTTGCTGGCCGACAAATTACTGCGTGTGTGCCGCTACTTTGCCTATGTGCAAGTGGCTGACGTTGAACAGAACCTGTGGGAAGAGTACGCCCTTTTGACCGAAGCCCACGCCAACTTTGCCATGCGCAAAGCCACCGAGCCCTCGCATATTTACCCGGTATTCCGTGACCTGTTCAAGAAAGAAGGAGAGGCCGCATGAACGCTCTGCCCCCAGTGCTTGATCCCAGGCAGTCGGAGCACCGGCATCTGGACGACGCGGCTCGCATTCCGGGCAGTGGTGAGCGGCGCCTGCGTATTGCGCTGCAGGCACCGCTACCCGCCAAAGCCCGTGCCAACGCACCCTTGCCAAGCCAGAGTGACTGGACATTTGAGTTGATCGAGCGCTACCACGACGTTATCCGCGACACCGCCCAGCGCTTTGGCCTGGACACCTATCCCAACCAGCTGGAGATCATCACCGGCGAGCAAATGATGGACGCCTATGCCAGCGTGGGCATGCCCATCAACTACCGGCACTGGAGCTACGGCAAAGAATTCATCGCCACCGAAAAGCGCTACCGCCGAGGCCACATGGGCCTGGCCTATGAGATTGTCATCAACGCTAACCCCTGCATCAGCTACTTGATGGAAGAAAACACCACCGCAATGCAGGCCCTGGTGATTGCGCACGCCGCTTATGGGCACAACAGCTTCTTCAAAGGCAATTACCTGTTTCGCATGTGGACTGATGCATCAAGCATCATCGACTACCTGGTCTATGCGCGCCATTACATCAGCGAATGCGAAGAGCGGCATGGCTCGGAGACAGTGGAGACGTTCCTGGATTCATGCCACGCCCTGGCCAACCATGGGGTGGACCGCTACCGCCGCCCGAGCAAGAAAAGCCTGGCGCAAGAGTTGTCCGAACGCAAGGCGCGAGAAGCTTATGCCCAGCAGCAGGTCAACGACCTTTGGCGCACCGTGCCAAAAAAGGAAGACAAGGCCGATGACACGCCCGAGAACCAGCGGTTCCCACCGGAGCCGCAGGAAAATCTGCTCTATTTCATTGAAAAAAACGCGCCGCTGCTGGAACCCTGGCAGCGCGAGGTGGTGCGCATTGTGCGCAAGATTGCCCAATACTTTTACCCGCAGCGCCAGACCCAGGTCATGAATGAAGGCTGGGCCACCTTCTGGCACCACAAGCTGCTCAACACCTTGTTTGATGACGGCTATTTAAGCGACGGCTTCATGCTGGAATGGCTGAGTTCCCACACCAACGTGATCTTCCAGCCGCCAGTAGGACACCGCGCCTACAGCGGCATCAACTGCTATGCACTGGGGTTTGCCATGTACACCGACATCAAGCGCATTTGTGATGCCCCCACAGAGGAAGACCGCACCTGGTTCCCGGACTTTGCAGGCAGCCCCTGGCTGGCCACGCTCGACCATGCCATGCGCAATTACAAGGACGAAAGCTTCATTGGCCAGTTCCTGAGCCCCAAAGTCATGCGCGATTTTCACCTGTTCGCCGTTCACGACAACGAGCAGGAAAGCGAGCTTGAAGTCGCCGCCATCCACGATGAAGCCGGTTACCGCGAGTTGCGCCGTGCGATCTCACAGCAATACGACCTGGGCACGCGTGAGCCCAACATCCAGGTCTGGAACGTCAACCGCCGTGGCGACCGCATGCTGACGCTGCGCCACACCCAATACCAGGACCGGCCACTGGGCGACAGCACCCTGGAAGTGCTAAAACACACCGCCCGCCTCTGGGGCTTCGGCGTCACCCTGGAGAGCGTGAACAACGCCGGTGATGTCACCAAACACTGGGCCGTGTCGAACCCGGCCTGACGTCAGGGCACTCAGGTTGAGCCATCGACAAGTCGATGGCTGCCGAATACGGAACCAGGACCTGTTGGCCGTGCATCCCACTACACCCTTGTGGCGCGGTCTGAGTTGGTTGTTGAAGCAGAATTTGATCTTGATCAAGCCACGACGGTTTTTCGATAGCTATACTTGACCCATGCAAAATATTGTGCGCATCGGATTACTGGTGGTTTGTGCCTGCACAGTCGGTTGCACCTCACTCCTGCCCAGTAGCAGCAGCGTCACACCGTCGTCTTTTGAAACTTTTGAAGTCGCTCAAAGTGCAATTGAGAAAGTCATTCCACGCCGCACCACCCTGGCGGAATTGACGGCGCTTGGTTTTGATCCGCATACCAGTTCCAACGTGACGCTGATCCCCTATCCGGACGTCCTGGGGCGCTTGGTGCCCTATCCCGGCATTGCTGCAGGCGATCTGGACCCCGGGGTGCGGGACTGCATCGCAGCCCAAAAGGCGTGCCGCGCCTATGTTTTTCATTTCGGAAGTGAACAACGAAACCGTGAGGGTAGCTTTTGGGTGGACTTTTTGAATTTCCGTCGGCTCACCAAAGTGAAGGGCTGGCGCTTTGAGGGACTGGTGGTTATCAACGAAAGCAATGTCCTGTTTCGCAACTTCTCGGGTGAACCGCGAATTGATCGCACCGAGCGGCAAAGTAACCCGCTCGGGCCGTTTCAGCCAGCCGGTCAATCTTCAGGACGTTCGCTTTTCAAATAGAGTTGGTTGGTGTTCCGTCGGACCCACACTGGAGCCAGAATCCGCAGGACCTTGCATTTCAGCGCCTGCATGCCCGCGTCCCCACTTGCTTTCGCATCTCAGTCTAGTCTTACTGTGTCAATAAGCATGCTATACTAATAATAGCAATTTTTTACAGGAGGCATGATGGACATATCCCAGGTGTTCAACCGTTACCTGAGTGGCCTGTGAATTGAGCCGGGCGTGTCAGAAAGCTTGATGGTCAATCCTTGCATCGGCACGTTGCCGACCAAGGGCATGTCCAGTTCCTTGATCTGATTGTCCGAGCCGATTGAATATTGACCCAGGGCGGGTTGCTGAATTCTGAATCAGCAACTGCGGGTAAGTGTACTCAATTGCTTGTTTTTGCTTGGTCCCCTTGTCTTTGAATGCGGCATGAGATCAGGGCACTCTTGCTCCACCAATTCGGGGACGTTCAATTGCCTGTATTCGGTTTGGCAAATCTCGTGCAATACAGCCCCGCAGCGTTCGCCCAGCCAGACATTGAGTTCGGTAAAGCTGCCGAATTGACACGCCTGAGTATCCAGTCAGATACACCTGTGGCTGTCTTGCACGTTAGTCGTCGACACAAAAATCCTCAGTAGGTACCAGACATTGGGCCGCGACCGTAGTGGTTCCGCCAACGCCCCGGGTCTTGCCAGCCAAAGCCGTGGCAGCGGCTAACTTGAGGCCACGCGGTAGCAGAAGCCATAACTGACCGCGCTCTTTCATTCGACGTGCCTGCGCAGCTGCCTGCAGTCCATCGCCGAAGAAATAGTCAGCCCTTACAGCCCCTCGAATGGCACCACCGGTGTCTTGGGCAATAGTCAAGCGGCGCATGGGAGTGCCATTGCTCGGATTGCGCGTAGACACAAACACTGGGTAGCCCAAAGGCGTACTGCGTGGATCTACGGCGATTGAACGCCCAGCCGACAAAGGTACACCAAAGGCGCCGACAGGGCCGCCAGTTATACCAGTTGATTCGCGGAAGAACACGTAACTAGGATCTTTGTTGCCGCTGCCTGTGGTTTTTAAGCTTGTTTTTTGACCTGGCACGGCGACTACGCCCGGAGCGAAAGGTTTAGCTAATTTAAAACCCCGTGTGCGTATACTGCCGTCATCACTGCTGTCATCGCTGTCGTCATCTGACTCTAGCTCGACAGTAAAGCCGCGCGTTTTCACCTGGGTTCTACCGTTACTGGGATTGACCAGGGTGGGACGAAAAGGATGTCCGTTCTGCTCCGCATAGGCAACGCGCATGATCGCGCCTCCCTCACGCAAATGAATGCGCCCGGAACCTTGTACCTGCATTTCATACAAAGCAGTCGCACTGTCTACAAAGGCTAAAACCTTGGCATTGGGAGCGCCTAATGTTTCGATTTCCTCACGCGTGTAATAAGGCTGTAGTTGCTTGCCGTTAATACGCAAGCGAACCTTGCGGTCCAGAGTATCAAAACCCAAAGAGGACATATTCACGACATAAAGCCCGGTCGCCCCCATGTCTTTGGTGCTTAAATTAGTGAGTATGACGACATTGCGGCCCTCAACACGCGCAGCCATAGGGCCGGTTCTTTGCGCAGCAGGGACTTTGCGTGCGTCCAGATACAGCATATCTTCTGGCAGACCATAAACCGGATAGATGAACGGGGCGCCATAGCGACGGCTGCCTTTGAGCTCTGGCTCAAAATAACCGGTGACGACTCCGTCGGTTTTGCGGTCATCGTCGCGAATTTGATAAGCTGCGAACTCGCGTTCATAAAAAGCGCGAATAGTGACTGTGTTGCTGCCATCGACCTGCCGCGCACGGGCACAAAGATCGCGCCACTCGGTGCCACGGGCAAATAGCACCTTGCAACTTTCCAGAAATGCGGGCCAGCTTTCCGAAAAATTATCAGTGGCCCATCCCGGAACGCTGTCAAAACTGGTGGCTGTGTAGTTGGCCAATTGGGTGGAAAAAGTAGCGGCTTCACCAGCGGTGCTGCTGACTGCACTACTTGCTGTCACTGCTTGCGGTTGTGGCTGCTGAAGGATATTGCCCGCACTGCCAATAGGCGCAGGCGCTTCACCCGGAATTTTAATGGCTTGCTTTGGACCCGCGCAGGCCACAAGCAAAGCGACCAAAACTGCAGCCAGGATAGCCGCGTAGCGTACGGTTTTGTTATCCATTTTTAACTCCCAGAACAAATAACACGCGTAGAAAGTGGGTCAAGATATGTAGTAGACGATTATTTTTCAAGTATTTTGAAACTTGTTGCGCCATAGTTATCCGTGCACGGCGTGCTGTTTTGACAAATGGGCAAACCCAGCAGAGGCGAGGGACCATTGCCAGGGGCTGATTCCAAAGCTTCAAGAATTTTCATGGAAAACTGGCCAAATACGCCTTCATATTGAATGCCGGAAGCCTTTAAATCCCGTTCATGCTCGCTAATGAGCACCACAAATTCGTCGGTCCCAGCCGGACCACCTGCATCCATCGCCCAAGATGGCTTCGGCAAAGACAGCGTTTCTCCGGGCTCAATACGGTTGCGTTTGTCCAAAGCGTTGGGAAATAAAAGGTACATCTCACCGCCAGAAGATAAAAGGTAGACGTAGGCAAAACCTGGCTTG
Source organism: Rhodoferax sp. (assembly GCA_031392805.1). Taxonomy (GTDB): domain Bacteria; phylum Pseudomonadota; class Gammaproteobacteria; order Burkholderiales; family Burkholderiaceae_C; genus JANYCG01. The sequence goes on from JANMVO010000498.1 coordinate 20,021, forward strand.
TTGCTTTGTATTTGAAATCCCAGCTTGTCCTTGCCTATCCGCGCCTCGGGTTTGCTAGGCTTGGCGCTCACCTCAAATCCGCTTTTGGCAGTGACTAACAAATTGTTCAAAGATTGGCTGGCGCTAAAAGTCTGAGCGGTTGATGGGGCAGGGGTGGAAGACGGTAAAGCTTGCTGAGAACGAGCAGGCTGCACAGAAATAGCTGCGGGCTGCGACGCGGGAGCATTGCCGGTGCCGGAGCTGGATGTTGAACTGTGTGACCACCACCACACTCCGGCAGCCGCAATGGCGAGGGTCGTGGTCGCCGCGGCCAGCATGGGTATTGAAGTTTTTCTTCTTGATTGCGAACCAATTGGCGCTATTTCAGAGCCGCTGGATGCGGATCCGGTAGGCCCAGAGGGTCTGGCAGACATGGCCTGAGTAGCCTGCGAAGTGATGGCCTCACCCACGTTCGGCAGGTTCAAGGCGCTGCGAAATTCTGCCATTGACTGTGGCCGCGCTTCAGGTCGAACCGCCAGCCCTGAATCAACAGCGGCCAAAACACGGTCGCTAAACCGCTTCTGCAATACGGAGTTGCCCACCAAGGGCACATAACGGTCGTTCAACATCCTGGCTACTGACGGAGGGGGCGAACGGCCTGTGATGACCACATGCATAACCGCACTTAAAGCATAGATGTCGGTCCAGGCCCCTTGCAACATGTCTGGTGTCTCTGCATATTGCTCGATGGGTGCGTAGCCGGGTTTCAGGATCACCGTGATGGCCTGTGTCATGTCTGTAATGACGCGCCGTGCTGCGCCAAAATCTAAAACTACGGGCAAACCGCTATGCTCTAAAAGCATGATGTTGTCTGGCGCGATGTCGCGGTGATAGCAGTTGGCACGGTGCATGACTGACAGTGCCTGCGTTACGCCATCAATAATGCTCAATAGCCAACCTTCATCAATGTCATCTTTTTTCCGGGCCAATGCGTCTTTCAGAGTGTCACCTTTGTAGCAAGGCATGACCATATAGGTTGTGCCGCGCTCTTGCCAGAAGCGGTAGACCTTTAGCAGCGCTGGATGGTCAAACTGGGCCAGCAATCGTGCCTCATTGATGAAGCTGCGCATACCCAGGTCAAAGGTTTCCTTGTGGCGTTCCGACAAGGGCACTACACTGCCATCGCTTTGACGATTGGCAAGCGATGAGGGCATGTATTCTTTGATTGCAACTACACGCTCCAGCGTATGGTCCCAAGCTTCGTACACCACTCCAAAACCGCCTTGTCCAATCAAGCGGGTGATTTCAAACTCTGCCACCCGTGTGCCAATAGCCAAAAGACCACTGACCGTAGCTGAACTGCTTGGAGGAGCAGTCCGCATAGTGGAAGATTTGGTTACTGGGATCGTAGGTGATTTAGGGGCCGGATGCTTTTTCAGGGCCACAATCACTGTGGCATCGTCGGGTGAGGCTTGTGCAACAGCCTTGGGCGTAGAAATAATACGGGTGGCATCGCCGCTGGATTCTGAAGGCGCACTCGATGGTTCCCTGGCACCTTTCTGTGGTTCTGCATCTGACGGCAATGGATTCATGGTCATAGCGAATTTCGATGGGCATTTTCCAATTTAGCATACCCGAACAAGACAGCAAATCCATCGACGCCAGGCAAGCCTGAAGTTGTATTGACAGCACCGTGAGTCACCCCTGCATCGACAAACCAGCTAGACATACCTGACCCAGGCAGTGCCAACATAGAAGGCGTGCGTGCCTCAAGGTCGGCTGATTTGCCAAACAGTGAATACAAATAGGAATCAAAGCTTAGAGCGTCCATATTGGAATCCAAAGCCGTCAAGGCGGCCATTGCGCTGCGCTGCCACCAATGGTCAATGCATGCCATTTGATGGTCAATGGATGGCTCGTTGCTGCGAACCAGCTCAATTGCCAGCGTCAGTGGGAAATAGCGTCCCACAGAATCAACGCAGGGCATGAGCACGCCTATCCATGGATGGGGGCTTACGACCTCTTCGCCCAATGCAAAAAACCACAGTGGTGCATGAAGATAGTGCGCCACCCAGTCTTCACGTTCAGCATGTAGCTGTTGCAGGCCCTTTTGCAACCATGTGTCCCAGAGATCAAGAAATAGGGGAGCTAAGCGCCGCTGTCCAAAATCTCCCATGCCCGGAAGTTTGCCAAACCAGGCGGGCACGTCCAAGCCCTGCGCTGGGACTGTAAATAGTTCCATCACAAGCCTTCAGGGCAAGAAAACTCTTGAAGCTCTCGCACCCGCAGTGGGCTTTGGACACTGTTAGTGGTGACTTCAAAACGTGCGCGTCGATTTTCCAAATTGAAAGTCACAAGAAACTTTTCCGGTACGCCCGTGCTTTCAAGCTGGGCTTTTTCCATCACCCGAAACAAAGCCCACGGTCCATCTACCACTTGCCCAGAGGCACCACTGGTGGACGGTGGGGTAAGTTGGATTCTCACTTGGTTACTGCCTTTAGGGCCTGGCCATTGCACGGCCATGGGTAACACAGGGCCATGGGCGTATTTCACCAACTGGCCGTCTACATCTAGAACAAACTGCGTTATCGTGGCATCCATTTCCATAACTTTGAAATCCAGCCTGATGGATGGGGTTTTGCCACTTCGGAAGAATATTTCGCGGATACGGGCCGCACGCTCGAACTGCACTAGCGCAGAAGCCGACACGTTGGCTTGCCCGGCGACGGGCTTATATTTCCAAGGTTTGGCGCTGGTGTCTACCAAGTTGGCAAGTCGCTTCTGAAAGAAATCATCCATCAAGCCGCCGGGGCCAAAAAATTGGCCAAAATCTTCGGGCAACGCATCGCGTGTGCTGCTGGACACCAGGGGATATCGCCCCGCCACTGCACGGTTGCAAAAATCGGTCAGCGGGCGCAAATCTTGGCTCAAACTGCCACGCTCGGCTGCCTGTGCTTGAGCAGCACCCGACTGGCTCAAATTCTCCACCATAGAGCGCATTGGCTCCGGCAAACGCCCTGCGTCGGCCTTGAGCTTGCCTGCGATATCAAACGGTGGCATAGGAGAGCGAGATTTGTCCGCCGTGTCGACAGCCGTCAAGTAAACATAGACATCATTGAACAACTTGAGCGTCTCTTCGATCGGAGCGGGCTGATTTGGGGCTGGGGGGGTCATTTGGCGGCGCAGGGTATCAAAGTGGTCGTCCACTATGCTCTCGATGCGTTTACCAGAATCAAGGTTTTTAGCGGTGCCATCAGATCCAAATAGATCCTGAAGACTTTTTTGTGTGTTGCGTACCGTTTCTGTTGCTCTATTCACCATATTTTTAGCGGCGCTATCAGGTGCGATCAAAGTTGTTTCACGCACCACAGCGCGTAGAAAATTCACATGTGGTGAGGTTGGGCTTGAGAGTGTTCTTGCAATCTGGATATTTTTTTCGAGGTTGCTGCTGCGTTGCAATCGCACGTCGGCCAACAACGCGTCCCATTCTTTAACGTAGGCCTCAAGGTAGATGCGTCGCACCCGGTCTGTCAGCGCACCTATCCCGGCAACATCGCGGACTCTGTCGGCCGCACTGCGCTGCAGGCCCAGCACCCAAGGCTCTTCCAGTGCCATCAAGCCTGTCAACTGCACCACGCCGGACTGAAATCGCTTGTGGTACCCATCGTACGTGAACATGCCCGGTATGCCCTCCGTTAACGGTTTGCCACTGGCACGCTCCAGTACCAATGGCGCCGCAGGACCCGCTGCATTGGCCACTGTAAAGGCAGCAATGTCAGAGCCCGTCCGCAAGCGCTTGAGGCGGCTGAAGATGCGCTGCTCCAAGGGATAACTGACAAGCAATGCACGGACGTTGCGTACCAAATTTTCGTCCTTGGGCAAAGGCGAGCGTGGAGGGCCTTGGGCCAGCAATGCGTCCAATTGCTCCTCTAAAGCCTTTCGCTGTTCTTCCGGAATACCCCGGTCCAGGCTACGATTCCAATCCAGCATGATCCATGCCTTTAAAGCATCGCTGTCAAAATGTTCGGATTCATGCAACATGACGTAGCTTTTAAGCGCCTCGTAGGCGAATTCAAGGTTGTCTTTTTGAGCGCTGCGCAACTGATCTTCCAGTCGACGGGCCAACTGCGGCAAAAAGACGTCATTGAGCGAGCGCTGATGGGCAACCCAAGCTGCGGCATTGATCTTCTCGCCTTGGTAAAGTCCAAGGCCCATCAGCCAGGGTGGAGACCCGTCGCCGATGATTGGTGTGCGCCAGATGTTGCGAAGACCTTGCAAAATCGGGGCAACTTGCGCAGGGTTTTCCATGCGGGCGGGCATTGCTGCAAGTCCTTGCCGTGCAGGCTCAACCTGGGCCTCAATGGCCTTGAGGTAATCCAGGTTACGCATCGCGCTAATTGCCCACCCGCCTATCAGCGTTGCCGCCGCGACGCCCATGGCCGTAAAAGCGGAGAGGCGAAGAACATGACGACGACGCTCCCAGCGCATGTCGGCACTGGCCAGACGCTGTTCAGGAAAAACCACGTTTTGTAGCAGCGAGGTGAGGAAGTAGCTACGTGCGCTGGCCTTATGGGGAGGCAACACCACATGCTCCAAGCCAAACCCGCGCGCAAGATTACCCATCATGCGGTCGATTGGACTGCCTTCTTGTGTACCACTGGTGAAATAAACGCCTCGTACCCATGGTGCCTGATTAAACTTTGAGCCTGACAGCACCTGATTGATCAGATCCGACACTGGCGGCCCCAATGCGGCGAACTGCACGGGAAAACCAAAAATCGCCGACCGACGCACACTGTCCGTCTCATGCTGCATGCGTTCAATCAAAGCAGCATCAAGCCGTTCAGACAAAAGGCCGAATTCGCGCTTGAAGTCCTGCTCCAGTTGCGCGCTGGGTTGATCTGATACGGGCAATGTAAAGCCCCAGACCTGGGCACGCTGCTCTTTACCCAAATTTCCAAAATACTCATTAAAACCATGCAGCAGATCACTCTTCGTCACCAATATATACACGGGCAAACGCGTGGCAAGAGTGTTGTCCAACTCCATGAGCCGCGCGCGAATCGATGCTGCGAGTGTATTTCGCGCCTCGACAGCCTGGCTAAGCAAGTCAGCCACACTGACCGTCAAAAACACGCCGTTGAGCGGACGGCGCGGGCGTGATTTTTTTAGCAAATTGAGGAAGCCATCCCAGGCAGTTTTGTCTTCAACTTGGTGGCTGTCTTGAGTGGTGTAGCGGCCAGCAGTATCAATCAGCACCGCATCGTCGGTAAACCACCAATCACAATTACGCGTGCCGCCTACACCACGAATCGCGCCAGGTCCAAACTTGTCTGCCAATGGAAATGACAAACCTGAATTGACCAGCGCAGTCGTCTTGCCTGCACCAGGCGCTCCGATGAAGACATACCAAGGCAACTCATACAAGTAACTGCCACTGGACAATGAAATCCAGTCGCGCCAGCCAGGCTTATTGCCCGCTGCATGCAGACGCATCTTGCGCAAGGAGGCCACAGCCTCGGCAAAACGGGTATTGAGAATTTTTTGCTCTGCGTTTTCTGGTTCGTCGGCTTTGGCATTAGGGGCCTTCATCAACCCCTCGGTTAAATGATGGCTTGCACGGCGTGCGCGCCAGCGGGTCAGCAGCATCCGCAATACCACCAATAGCACCAGCACACCAATCAACACAGCGCGTGCGAATTCAGAAACCAGTGGCGTCCAGGTACCAATCGCCACCAGAGGTCCGATCCACCAGATCAACAGGGCGATGATCAGCAGCGCCAATGTGGTGAGGAAAATGGGATGGAACAGAAAGCCAAACACTTTCTTGATCATTTTTTCTCTCCCGCGCCACTAGCTGCACCCAATAAACCCAAGTTTTGTTCTGGCACCAAAATGATATCCACCCGCCGGTTGCGTGCGCGATTCTCGGCACTGTCGTTAGGCGCTACCGGTTCGGCCTCGGCTTTGCCAAAGGATCGCATGCGTGCCGCGCTGACCTGAGCGACTAAAGCGTGTCTCACGCCCTCAGCCCGTGCAGTCGACAGGTGCCAGTTAGACGGGAAGCGCAGCGAGCGAATGGGCTGGTTATCTGTGTGGCCTACGACCTGCACATCACCTTTGACTTGCGCCAGCGCTGCCCCAATTCGCATTAATACCGGTAGTGACTGGTTGGTCGGCTCAGCTTTGCCAGAGCTAAAAAAACTGTCTCCACGCAAGCGAATGATGCTGCGGTCAGATTCCTCAAGCACAGTGACCAGGCCCTCTTTGATTTCTGGCTGCAAGAAGCCGGACAAGCGTGGATTTTTTGCAGGCATGGGCACCGTTGCAACGATTTGTACATTAGGGACTCGCAAGCTGCTCACGGCAGCAAACGTTGCATCTGATCGATAGTTAAGGCTCATCCGCAATGCCAAGTACAACAGGGCAAGAAGCAATGCCAACAGCGCCCCCGCAACCCAGACGGGCACCCCATCGGAAAGCTTGGCTTTACCAGAGGCTTGGCCGCGCCAGTGGGGCGACAGGTCTGGGTCGGGCTGCGGGCGGTCTTTGCGAATCAAGTCTGCCAGGCGCTGGCGCACTGAGTCAAGTTGCGCGCGACCATTGTCAATCACACGGTAACGGCCTTCAAACCCTAGCGCCAGCACGCAATAAATCAGCTCGAGCAGGCTACGGTTGTGCGGCACATCTTGTGCAAGCTTGGCCAACAGCTGGAAAACTTTTTCCCCGCCCCAAGTTTCATTGTGAAACTGCACTAACAGACTTTGTTTGTTCCAGGCGGCTTGCGCTCCCCAGGGGGTGTTCGCCACAGCTTCATCCAGCGCAGTGCACAGCACATAGCGCGATGCCAACACTTGGCCATTATCCAAGCCTAACTTATGGGCATCCGCTTCAAAACGCTGCATGGCCTGCGTCAGCGAAGAACGCAACTTGGGAATGTTGGGCGCATGCCGTGCGGTGCGCAGGCTGGAAATCAGGCCCATCAGCGTACTTGCAGCAGATACCAATGGGTTTAAAACGTCCACTGTTGCCATATCCAGTGGCGCGGCCTCGCCTATCCGCAGCGTACCTGTCGACGGTGAGGATGTTTGGTTAGGCCCGTTACCATGCAACCGGGGCTTGGGTTTGATGATGGTGCGTTCAGACTCAAACGCTGCAAAGGGATCAGGAGCACTCACAAACACTACCTCACGCGCGAATTGCCCAAAATGCCAGTTCCAGTCCAGGAAACTCGCCTGCAATATGCATGGCAACACCCCCCGACTGCTCTAACTGTCGCCACAAATCACTATGACGTGTTTCGAGTTCAAAGTAGCTGGCGCCCGTGTGGAACGGGATTTGACGCGGCGCAACTGGCAACGGCTGCAGGGTAACGCCCGGCAACTGTAGATTGACCAAATCTCGAATGCGTTCGACCGGGCCAATTTTGACCTGCGTTGGAAAGCGTGACCGCAAGGCCTCTCCAGGCATTGTCGAGGTGACTGCCAGCACAAAGGTGGCGTTGCGTTGTAGTTCGACATCGCTGATAACAGCTACCCGCACGCCGTGCTTGCGATCATGCAGCTCAATTCGAATGGCCGACTGCTCCAAAACCATGGACAGGCTGCGGCGCAAATCATCCATAAGGGGTTGAAAGCTTGCAGCCAAATCGTCGTGGACATAAGGCCCAAAACGTGTGCCGCGCCGGGTCTCACGAAAGATGGCCAAATCACCTGACAGCGACAGCGCAACTTCATACAAGTGCTGAGGGTGCAATAAGGAAATGCGCGCCAAATGTGCAAAGACTGGCTCATTGCGGTTGACGCTCTGCAGCATCAAGAAGTCGGCAATCTCGGATACACCGCCACTGCCGATTTGGTTCATGCGCCCCGCAAGGGCATCGCCGCGTTGGCGTAGCAGACCCAGTAGCTCATCGACATACGATTTGAGCACCCTGCTGGCCGACACGTCCAGAAGCGGCGGGATATGGTCACGGTCCATTTGCACTTGATTGTCGGCGCGCCGCTCAATGACGCGCCCTACATTCAGTATCGTCCAAGCGTCAGTGGATTCGCCAGCGCGCATTAAACGGGTGTGCAGGTGTCCAAGTTGGACCAAGGCTGAGCGCTCACCTGCAGTGTTGGAGTCTGGCACTTCCACCTCAACCACCCGGTGGCGCACCAGGTCTTCAAAAGCGTCAACATCGGCCTCACGCGCACCTGCGCGACGTAGCGGGAGTGCCAGAACAATCGCTTCTTCACGCATTTCAGGCGGGATAAGCACCGCAACGGGCAGGGGATCGACGGCGGGCATGTCAAACACCGTGCCGTCGGCAAACACGCCAACGGCACGTATTAGCGCCAGTTTGCCCAGGGTCAACGCGGCTTGGTCAATCTCTATCTCGGAAAACCCCCAAGCGTAAGGCGTTGTGGTACGCAGCAAGACATGCCGTGCATGATCACCGTGGCGCTCGCTTTGCTGCAAATGCTGGGGCTGTAGCAGCATGCCCTCACTCCAAACTACCTTTTTTCGCCAACTCATGGGGCTTCCATTACTTGATAAGGTAAATACAACACCATTCGACACGCACAGACAATCGCGGATGCGGACATCCGTATTCAGAAGACGGGTCACTTCTGCTGTTTTTGAATATTTCTGGCATTTTTATGTTTTTCTCCGACGTGATTCAAGGCTAGTGTAGTGTTGCATTCTGTTTGGCACTTATGTGGTCAGCAGCCTGTTGGACTTAGGGAACGTCGGCTGAAAGCAACTGGTGAGTACGACATGCGCAAGATAAAAGACGGAGGGACTGGTAGCAAATACACCCTGGAATGCAAACTGGAGGCGGTGCGTCTGGACAAACACGGGCAGTCGGTGCCCGTGACACACTATTTGCTTACTATTGGCACAAAAGTAGCGAATAATTAGAAAAAAGTGTCCGTAGCCCTTTTACAATAAGCATTGTATGCTATATAAATAGTAGCGTATGCATTGTCGGTTTCTTTTTGATGTAAGGTTTTAGCACGGTGAGGTGACAAAGTCTTTTATGCACAAACCCATCACTTCTCCCGCGCCCCAATCACAGGCTGAGCGCCTTGTCCGTATCACCGGACGCATGCAGCGCACGGGACAGTGGTCGCCTGCACAAGCGGCCGGGCGTCGCTGGGCCATTGGTTGTGTGTCGCTTGAAGTCACACAGCGCTGCAACCTTGACTGCACGTTGTGCTACCTGTCTGACAGCGCCGAGGCGGTGCGCGACATTCCATTGGAGGATCTGTTTCGCCGCATTGACGACATTGCCGTGCAGTTTGGGCACAACACCGACGTCCAGATTTCTGGCGGCGACCCGACGCTGCGTGACCGCGCCGAGTTGTCCCAGATCGTGCGCTATGTGCGCTCGCGCGGCTTGCGGGCCTCGCTGCTTACCAATGGCATTTTGCTCAACCGTGAATGGTTGCAGCAACTCGGCTCAGACGGTCTGAATGATGTGGCGTTTCACGTTGACATGACGCAACGGCGCAAGGGCTATGCGTCTGAGGCAGAACTCAATGCGCTGCGCCTGCACTACATCGACATGGCGCGCGGGTTGCGCATGTCGGTGCTGTTCAACACCACGGTGTTTGCGGGCAACATGCATGAAATTGCCGATGTTTCAAACTTTTTTGTGCAGCACAACGATGTGGTGCGCTTCGCGTCGTTTCAACTCGGTGCTGACACGGGCCGTGGCAGGGTGGCCGGACGCGACCCGGTGCTGGTCACTCACGCCTCGGTGTGTGCGGCAATAGAGCGCGGCGCGGGCGTGACGCTCAACTTCGACGCACTGCACGGTGGCCACCGCGCGTGCAACCGCTACGCCATGCTGTGCACGGTTGGCGAGATGCGTTTTGACGCCCTGGCTGATGGTGAATTTGTCGCCCGCGTCATGCGCGACACGGCCGACGTCGTCATTGCCCGCGATCAGGGGCTGCGCGGTGCTGGCGCGCTGGTCAAAGCGCTGCTGGGCAAACGCCATTTGTGGGGCGGCGTCGTGCGAATGGCGGCCCGCATGGCCTGGCAGGCGCGCGGGCAGTGGTTCAACAAAGGCCTGCGCATACCCCACGTGCGCAAGATTTCCTTTTTCACGCACAGCTTCATGGACGCGTGTGCCCTGGATTCAGAGCGCATTGACGCCTGTGTGTTCATGGCTGCAACAGTTGATGGCCCGATGTCCATGTGCGCTTACAACGCTGCACGCGACAACTATTTGCTCAAGCCCATTCGACTCTTCAACGGGCAATCCTGGCAACCATTGGCGGTGGCTGTTGACGCCAATGGCGAGATTAAAATTCCACTAAAGTGGCTGAAAGGCAAACCCCGCGATGCCGCCCTGAGCGCGCGCCAGGGCCATGCACAACGCCAGACCGGCAAAGTGACGGAGACGAGCTTGTGACCGCTTATTGTTCACACCTTCGCCTGGCTTTCACGGCGGCACTGTTGTCGCTGTTGAGTGCGTGCAGCACGGTGGTGCAACTGCCGGTCCCCACAGACCCGGTTGCAGTCGCAGGCGTGCCGGCGGTCACCCTTGCCGATGCCAGAGCAGGTTACGCGCGCGTCTTGCAGCGCCATGTCAACGACAGCGGTGAGGTCGATTTTGCGGCGTTGCGCGATGACGCCAGCGACAGCGGCATAGTCGCACTCACGGACTACCTGCGCGCGATTGCGGCTACGCCGCTGGAAGTGCCGGCAATGCCAGAAGCGCGTCTGGCGCACATGATCAACGCCTACAACGCCTTATCAATGTACAACGTCATTGCCTCTGGCATTCCGATTTCGCACAAGGGATTCGCAAAAGTGAAGTTCTTTGTGTTGCGCAAATTCGAGATCGGCGGTACAGCCATGTCGCTCTACGGTTTTGAGAATGATGTCATCCGAAAACTCGGCGAGCCACGGGTTCATTTTGCGCTCAACTGCTCGGCCGTGTCATGCCCGGTTTTGCCACGTGCTGCGTTCACCGCCGAAGGTTTGAACGCGGAGCTTGAGCGCGAAGCGCGCAACTTTTTCGCGCGGGCCGATAACCTGCATGTCAATGATGCGCAACGCACGGTGGTTTTCAACGAAATTCTGAAGTTCTACACCGAAGACTTTGTGCCGGCACATGCCCAAAATCTGATCGCCTATGCGCAGCGTTACACCAGCCAGACCATTCCCCCGGATTACGCCGTCGCTTTCAGGCCGTATGACTGGACAGTTGCCAACAGCCGGCGTTAGCGCTAGGGAAGCGCGGATTTATTCCTCGCCGCCCAGCCTGCCTTCTATTTCGGCTGGCATGCTGCGTTTCAGCAGACGCGGTTGATCAAGTTGTGACACTCGGGCATCCAGCCACAATCACACTGCCCGCGTTGCGGGCTGGTTTGGCTGCACTTGATCACCGAGGTGTGCCCGGTCCCGCAATCAGGTCTCGAACGCTCCAAGCAGTTCACTTCTGCAAACGTCTGTCCTGGTGCGATTGCATGGTGGCTTCCAGTGCAGTTGCCGGGCCTGTTGCAATTGGAAAACCTTGATGCAACGTGGAGGCTTCGGCGGCAATGACGTGACGCCTCTGCCGTGATGCGCCTTTACTGAAATCGCCGCGCGGAATGGCCGCGAGTTTTTCGGCTTTGCATTGCACAGAAAAGCGAATGCCCAGCAGCACCAGACCCACGCCCATCGCCAGCCAGCCCGACATTCGCAAAACCGCCGCAACGGAGGCCGTAGTGGATGATGGCTCCAAAAATGACGGCGCTACCATAAGGGCGGCACCCAATCCGATGGCTGCAATGCCTTTTTGCAGCAGTGTGAGAAGCGCCCGCTGGTGTTGCCTGTCAGTGTTTGACTCAGTCATACTTTTTTTCTCCCTGTAACTCCCCTGCCTTTGGGGCTGGAGCGTTGGAGTTTATCCGTGAAGGGAATCAGTTTCAACGGCACTGGCAGACTGTTACAAAATGCCATCAAGGATCAGTGTTCTGATAGACTGATTTTCCACTTTTGCCGAGAGGGTTTGAGAGATGTCCACGTTGATTGCTCCCAGTGAATTGCCCAAATGGGTGCCCGGCAAGATCCTCTGCGCGAGCGATGATCTGGGTTGGAATGGGGTGAGCCTGCGCTCCTACCGTTATGCGCCTTCCGACGTTGAAGTTCCGGCAATGCGCGATTTCATGATCGTGTCTTACCGCCGCGGTACCACCGGCATGGAGCGGCGCTTTGACGGGGCCTGGACCAAAACGCAATGTGGTCCCGGCGACATCTCGTTGTTGACACGCTCTCAGAGGTCTCATTGGCACTGGACAGATGACGTCGACGTGACCCACGTCTATCTGACCGAAAAACTGGTTTCCAATGTGGCCAATGAGATGATGGACCGCTGCGTTTCGGAAGTGCGACTGCACGACGTGCTCAAGACGCAGGACCCGGTGGTCACTGCCGCCGTGCAAACCATCTCGTCCGAGGCCTCCCGGAATTCTATTGGCGGTTCGCTGTACGTCGAAGCCGTTGCCACGCAACTGGTCGTGCACCTGCTGCGCAGTTATGCGGCGGTCACACTGCGCGAAGCGTCTGGCAAGGGCCGTCTGTCTCCAACCCAATCCCGGCGTGTCACCGAGTATGTAGAAAACAGGCTGCACGAACCGCTCAGCATCGAGGCCCTGGCCAGCGTCGTGGGGCTGGGGGTGTGGAGTTTCAGCCGACGCTTTCGTGAAACCTTTGGCTGTGCGCCGCATGCGCATGTGATCAGCCAGCGCGTGCACCGTGCCAAGCGGCTGCTGGCGCAGGGGGTCATGTCGTGCAAGGAGATCGCCTTACTGTGCGGCTTTGCCGACCAGTCGCACATGACTCGGGTGTTTCAGGTCAGGCTGAAAATCACGCCGGCTGCACTGCGCCGAACTCCAGACCTTTGATTTGAAAGCACGGTCAAGGTCGCCTTCCCGCAACCAGCGGGGGCTGCAACGCGCAGCTGCAACGTGCACCGCTTTATTCAAAAAATTGCCCAGTTCCTTCAAGACGTGACGATTTGCCACTTCTAAAGTCTCAAGACCGCAGGCCGGAAACCTCTATTCATAACAAGGAGACAAATATGCCAGTCACACAAAAGAATCCCGAAGCGTCCACCCAGGTCGAACCCGCTGTTATCGATGCCGTCATTGTCGGGGCCGGTTTTTCCGGCATGTACATGCTGAAATCGCTGCGCGACAAACTGGGGTTGAAAGCGCGGGTCTATGAAGCGGGCGACACCGTCGGCGGCACCTGGTACTGGAACCGCTACCCCGGCGCGCGCTGCGACTCCGACGCCTATATTTACGGCTTCACTTTCGACAGGGAATTGTTGCAAGAGTGGGAATGGACAGAGCGTTACCCAGAGCAGCCTGAAATTCTGCGCTACCTGGAGCACGTGGCCAAGCGCCACGACCTGAAGCGCGACATCCAGTTCAACACCTGCGTAACCGGGGCCGAATTCAACGATAAAACCAGGCTTTGGACGGTGCATTTTGACAAGGGCGACGACGTCAAGGCGCGCTACTTCATCGCGGCGGTGGGCAGCCTGTCCACCACCAACATGCCGCAGTTCAAAGGTCTGGAGAAGTTCAAGGGCAAGTGGTATCACACCAGCCGTTTCCCGCACGACGGCGTTGATTTCACCAACAAGCGGGTTGCCATGGTCGGCACGGGCGCCACGGCGGTGCAGGCGATTCCCGAAATTGCGCAGCAGGCAAAACAGCTCACTGTGTTCCAGCGCACCGCGAACTATTGTGTGCCTGCGCGCAATGGCAAGGTCGATCCCGAGGTGGTGAAAGCCCGCAAGGCCGACTATGACGGCGTCATCAAGCGCATCCGCGAATCGTTCTTTGGCCAGGAGCATTACTTTATTCCCAAGTCGGTGCTGGAGGCCACGCCCGAAGAGCGCGAACGCGAGTTCGACCGGATGTGGGACGCGGGTGGCTTTGCTTTCTGGCTGGGCAATTACCAGGACATGTTTTTCAACCAGGAAAGCAATGACGTGTGCGCCGACTACATCAAGCGCAAGATTCGCAAAACCGTGAAGGACGCGGGTGTGGCGGAAAAGCTGATCCCCAAAGGCTACGCCTACGGCACCAAGCGCCAGCCGCTCGACACGAATTACTACGAGACATTCAACAAGGACAACGTGCT
>JANMVO010000649.1:0-5901 GCA_031392805.1 Rhodoferax sp.
AAGCAGTGAGCGGATGACGCGCTCGGGCGTCTTGTGCATCAGATGCGTGCCGAGCCAGATGCCGGGAAGCGAGCCCGCCAGCAACCAGCCAAGAAGTGACCAGTCCACCGAGCCTAGCGAGGCATGACCAAGGCCTGCTACTAAAGTCAGCGGTACCGCATGGGCAATGTCTGCCGCCACAATGCGCGACAGCGGCAGCGCGGGGTAAAGCAGCATCAGCACAATCACACCAATCGCCCCCGCACCAACCGAGGTGATGGTCACCAGCGCACCAATGACGGCACCGAACAGTACCGGCAAGGCCCAATGCCGCGCTTTGGTTGCCTGGCCCAGCGACTCTGGCGCAATTTTCGCAGGGGCCGCTTTACCGCGAACCGCCTTGTAGAAGGTTGCGCCAGCGGTCAACAACAGCGCCACTCCCAAGGTGGTAGTCATGACCGACTGTGTGGCCGGATTGGCGGGGCCGAGCCGACTCAGCACATAGAGCGTGGCCAGGGATGCCGGTACACTCCCCGCCGCCATCTGGCCCACAATGCGCCAGTCCACGACCCGCGCCCGCGCCAGGCTGACCGTACCGCCCAGTTTGGTGAAGGCCGCAAACAGCAGGTCGGTCCCGATGGCCAGGTGGGGTTTGATGCCGAAAACGAAGATCAGCAGCGGCGTCATCAGCGAGCCGCCCCCAACCCCGGTCAGGCCTACTACCAGGCCAACGACCAAGCCGGCGAATACAAAGGCAAGTTCATGCATAGCGGAAAAATGTAGCTTTCGCGCTTTGGAAAGCAAACTACAGATTTGTTCTTCCGTTATGCGAATAAGCTTATTTGCCTGCTTTCATGCGGCCTGGGGGGTGTGATGCGGCACGGCAAGGGCCGGCTGGATGACCCTGTTGGCGGGCGCATCATCTGAAACGTTGTTGACACTGGTACAGTCCCTGCTTTTATCGATGGCCCAGGCGGGCGACGCACGCTGCGATTCACAGGTCCGAGCACCTACGGCCAACTGAACTGTTTACTTCCGGAGAAAACCTTGAAATTTCCAAAGCCTGCCCTTGCGGGTGGTTTGCTGCTGCTGCTGCTGGTGCTGCTGGCTGCAGCCAATGGCATCGTCATGGCACAGACGTCTTCCAGAGGGCCTATCAAGATTGGCGAAATCAACAGCTATTCCAACATTCCGCAGTTCACCCAGCCGTACCGGCAGGGCTGGCAGCTGGCGGTCGAGGAAATCAACCTGGCCGGCGGGCTTCTGAATCGCAAGGTCGAGGTGATCGCGCGCGACGACGCTGGCAAGCCCGAAGAAGCGCTGCGGCACGCGGTTGAACTCACCTCGCGGGAGAAAGTTGATGTGCTGGCCGGTGGCTTTTTGTCCAATGTCGGCCTGGCGCTGGCGGATTACGCCCATAAAAACAAGCGGGTTTTTATTGCCAGCGAGCCGCTGAGCGACGCCATCGTGTGGGAAAAGGGCAATCGCTACACCTTTCGGCTGCGCCCCAGCACCTACATGCAGGCCGCCATGCTGGTCGATGAAGCGGTGAAGATGCCCGCCAAGCGCTGGGCGGTGATTGCGCCGAACTACGAGTATGGGCAAAGCGCAGTCGCCAGCTTCAAGGAACTTCTGAAGGCGCGCCGCCCTGATGTGGAATTTGTCGGCGAGCAGTGGCCTGCCCTGGGCAAGCTAGACGCGGGCACCACGCTGCAGGCAACCATGCAAACCCGACCCGATGCGATTTTCAATGTGACGTTCGGCGCCGACTTGGCCAAGCTGGTGCGGGAAGGCAACCAGCGCGGTATTTTCCCGAAAATTCCCGTTGTTTCACTGTTGTCGGGCGAGCCTGAATACCTTGACGTGCTGAAAGACGAAACGCCCAAGGGGTGGATCGTCACTGGTTACCCGTGGGACCAGATCGATTCACGCGAACACGCCAGCTTTGCCGCCAACTACTACCGCCGGTTCAAGGAGTATCCGAAGGTTGGCTCCGTGGTCGGCTATGCCACCATGCAGGCGATTTTTGCAGCGATCAAGAAAGCCAACTCGACCGACAACGAAAAGCTGGTGGCCGCACTGCGCGGGTTGAAATTTTCCACCCCTTTCGGGCCGGCCGAGTTTCGCGCCATCGATCACCAGTCGACCATGGGCGCCTATGTGGGCAAGCTTGATCTGCGAGGCAACAAGGGCACCATGGTTCAGTGGCGCTATGCCGACGGCAAAGCCTATCTGCCGTCAGATGCCTATGTCAGGGCGCGCAGGCCGGCCGAAGCCATGAAGTGAAGGCCTTAAAGGATGGCGTGAGAGTGACTTTTTTGGCACACTTCCAAGGAGCCGGTGCAAGATTGTGAAAATCTTCGTCGCTTTTTGGTCTGAGAGGGCTTCTCCAGCCAGCAAAAGGCCCGCATAATGAGAAATATGCAAAAGACGCGTGACAAATTTGTCAACCAAATTTTTGTAAGTATATGCTTTCTCGTCGCGCGCAGTGCGAGTTTGCGGGCGTCAGCCGCATGAGCGCGAATTTCCCGATTACGGGCGGTGCGCCTCGCCCCGCCAAGAACCGGGGCGACGTCGACCTCGACCTGCTTTCAGAGCCCACGCCGGCCACTTACAGCAGCGAAGACCTTCATGGCGAAGGCGACACGCTTCCGTCGGTACTCGAATGGCTGGCTCCCGAACCGGAACTGATGCAGGCGCTGGTCATTGACCCGGATCGTGAATCGCGTTTTTACCTGCGGGCCAAGCTGGTCATGGCCGATTTTTTGTTGACCGACGAGGCGGCAACCGGCGGTGAAGCGCTGTACTTGCTGAAAACCCGCCGCTATCAGCTGGTGATCATGGATCTTGACTTGCCCGATATCGAAGGCTGGCAGCTTGCGGCCAAGGTTGGCGCGGCAGGCGGGCGGCCCGCCCTGGCCGATTCCATTGTGTTGACCCGGCACAAGATGTCCTGGCTGGACGAACTGCGTGCCCGCCGCCTGGGGGCCGCCCACTGCCTGCGCAAGCCGCTGCATCCTGTCGAGCTGGCTCAGGTATTGCGAAGCCTGAACTGAACCTGGGCAGGCGTCGTGCGGCGCACCGGATCGATTCCGCACCGGGCCAAAGGCAGGGCATTGTCCGGATTCAGTCGCTATCAAATGTATAGCTGCTAGCGCACATACATCGAGGGCTAGAAGCTATTTTTTCTTTAATCCTGTGAAGCAGGCCAGTCCACAAGTGTCGCGGGCCTGGCCGCAAACGCGGGAAGCAGGGCGTCAGCCAGGCGCTGGCTGATGGGCAGAGGCTCGGCATGCAGCCTTGCAGCCAGCAACTCGGCGCATAGCGCGGCAAACGTCAGTCCGCGTGATCCCAAACCGCTGAAGACCCACACGCTGCTCAGTTCATTTGCGGACGGCACGTTCATCGGGCTCAGCGGGCCCAGCGCCGGCAGGCGGCTCGGGGTTGCGCAACGCACACCTGCCCAACCCGTGACCGGGCACGGCGTGTCGGGCGGCTGTGAAGATCCGTCGGTCGACCGCTGCGGCTGCTCGCCCGCCAGTCGCGCGGCCACGTCGGGCAGCAGGGTGCGCAGTCGCTCAAGGTTGTGCTGGTTCTCGCGGGGTCGGGCTTCAAGGCTTTTGTCGTCGCGTTCAAAGGTCGAACCGGTCAGCCAGGCGAGACAGCCCGGTGGGCCGCCGGATAGCGGCAGGCCCGTAATAAGGCTGCCGTGGCCGTTGACAGGAAAGGGCGGAAGCAGCCGGGCCATATCGGCTGCCAGCGGTGCCCAAGTGACCTGGCCGCGAACCGCTTGCAGCGCCAGGTGCCACCCGGTGTCGGTCGCTACCCCGGCCTCCAGATGCTCGCTTGCTGATGCGTCAGCCGATTGCGCCAACGCGCGGCTGGCATGCCCCGCTGCAAGGATTACCAACTCGGCACAGGCCAACGCATGGCCCGATTCGTCCAGCACATGCCACCCCCCCTCGCGCCGCGCTAGCCAGTGGACCGTTGCCAGACCGCGCCACTGAACGCCCGGTGTGGACAGCCAGGCACGCACCAGGCTGGCCGGCTGGATCCAGCCACCCCGGGCATGCCAGAGCGCGTTGTCAGATGCGGCAAGTCCGCAGCTGGCGAGCTGCTCCGCATTGGCGGGGCGAACCCAATCGCGCGCGGCCTCAGCGTCAAGGTGCTGCCACGCGTCAGGCAACAGACGCGGGTGGTCAAGGCAACGCTCCAGCACACCGGAGGGGTTCCAGTCGCGGCCCGTTTTCAGCAAGGCTTCGGCCTGTTGCAGCGTAGCCCGCACGCCGCTGCGCGACAGGCGCGAGAGCGCACTGTCGTCGGGCGATACATGGGGGGCCAGCACGCCGGCTGGCAGACCCGATGCGCCGCTGGCGGGTGCCGCCGCCGTATCGAGCACCACAACCTGCCAGCCACGCCGTGCCAGGCTGGCCGCTGCCGCCGCACCTGCCAGGCCCGCGCCAATCACGACGCAGCGCGCCGGCACCGTACGGGCCGGGGCAACACGCGCCTTTTTGGGCTCCCAGGCCGGATTGAATTGCCCTTCCAGCCGGTCGCGTTTCGGCGCGCTGCCGGGGCATTTGTTGACGGTGAAGCCGCACTGGGTCAAGGCGTCACGCACGCTGCGCGCCACCGTCCAGGTGGCGATGCGCGTACCGCGCCGTGAGCAGCGTGCTACAGCCTTGCAAAGGGGCACATCCCACATGTCAGGGTTGCGGTGTGGGCTGAAGCCGTCCAGGTAGACCGAATCTGCCTCCAACGATTGTCGGCGGAGCATCGCCCTGGCGTCGCCGATGCACAGCGTCAGCAACATCTGCCCGTCCTCAAAAACCAGCCGGTGTAAGCCAGGCAGCAGGCCCCAGAGCTGGCTGTGCAGCTGCTTTGCAAATACCTGCAATTCCGGGTGCGCCCGCGCCGCGCGCAGCACATCGTCAGCACTGGCCGGAAAGGCTTCCGTGGAGACGAAATGCAGCAGCCTGGATCGCAGCGGGTCGGCCTTCCAGGCTTGCCAGGTGAGCAGGAAATTCAGTCCCAGACCGAAGCCGGTTTCGAGAATGCACCACTGCGGTTGGCCGGCCCAGGCAGCGGGCAGGCCGCAGCCATGCAGAAAGACGTCGCGGGCCTGGATCAGGCCACCGAGTTCGCTGCGGTAGCGATCGCCAAAGCGCGGGTTGTAGGGGCTGCCGCTGGGTGTGCCATCGTCATGCCACTCAATGGGCTCGGGCATGGGCTGCAGTGCGACGCTCAGGTCGTGGGCGGAACGTAGCCCTGCACAGCGTCAGCACCGTCGCCGAAGAAATGCTTCTCCATCTGCCGGGCGAGGTATTGGCGCGCGCGGGCGTCGGCCAGATTGAGGCGGTTTTCGTTGACCAGCATGGTTTGCTGCTTCATCCAGTCAGCCCACGCCTCTTTGCTGACTTCTTCCCACAGCCGCTTGCCGAGCGGGCCGGGGTAGGGCGGAAAATCCAGCCCTTCGGCTTGTCTGCCGAGCTTGATGCAATTGACCATGCGTGCCATTGGAGTCGTTCTTTCGTTATCTAAAGATGTATAAGTAATAAATAACTTATTTTATATTCGTTCTGGTTTTCACGGCAAGCTTTCAAAATCCAGTTTTCGCATAGCCATGCGTTTTTGGAAGGACAAGCCATCATGACTTCACGTCGCCACTTTATCAATCTTTCAACCGGATTGGCACTGGCCCTGCGTTTGGGCGCAATCGCATCAGGGGCGGCGCTCCCGGCACTGGCCCAAACACCCTCGACCAAACCACCGGTCACGCTTCTCAACGTCTCCTACGATCCGACCCGCGAGTTCTACGTCGAATACAACGCGGCGTTCGGCAAATACTGGAAAGCCATGGCCGGCCAGGACGTGATCTTCAAACAATCGCACGGCGGCTCGGGCAAACAGGCCCGCTCCATC
>JANMVO010000645.1:0-1823 GCA_031392805.1 Rhodoferax sp.
CCCGAAAAGTCTCAGGATTTTCTTAACCAGCCCGACCACGCCATCCGGTAAAAACAGCGTCACCCCAATGAACAGCGCGCCCAAAAAGTACAGCCAGAACTCAGGATAAGCCACCGTGAGCCAGCTCTTGGCGCCGTTGACGATGAACGCGCCGACGATGGGCCCGATCAGCGTGGCGCGCCCGCCCACGGCCGCCCAGATGGCAATTTCAATCGAATTGGCCGGGCTCATCTCGCCGGGGTTGATGATGCCCACCTGCGGCACGTACAACGCCCCCGCCACACCGCACATGATGGCCGATATCACCCAGATGGTGAGCTTGTAGCCCAAGGGGTTATAGCCCGAAAACATCACCCGCGTTTCGGCGTCGCGTATGGCCTGCAGCACGCGGCCAAACTTGCTGCCCACCAGCCATTTGGCGAACAGGAAGAAGCCCAGCAGCGTGAGGCCGGTCAACACAAACAACACCATGCGCATGGACGGTGTGGCCAGTGGAATATTCAAAATCCGCTTGAAATCCGTGAAGCCATTGTTGCCGCCAAAACCGGTCTCATTGCGGAAGAACAGCAGCATGGCGGCGAACGTCATGGCCTGCGTGATGATGGAGAAATACACGCCCTTGATGCGCGAGCGAAAGGCAAAGTAGCCAAACACAAAGGCCACGATGCCCGGCACGGCAACGATCAAAATCAAAGTCGCAACAAAACTGTCGCTAAAGGTCCAGTGCCACGGCAGTGTCTTCCAGTCCAGGAACACCATGAAGTCGGGCAGATTGCTTTTGTAATTTCCATCGGTGCCAATCTGGCGCATCAGGTACATGCCCATGGCGTAACCGCCCAGTGCAAAAAACACACCGTGACCCAGGCTGAGGATGCCGGTGTAGCCCCAGATCAAGTCCATGGCCAGCGCGGCAATGGCATAGCACATGATCTTGCCCACCAGCGCCACGGCGTAGGTGCTCATGTGGAATGCGCTGTCTGCGGGCACCGCCAGATTGAGCAGGGGCGCGAGGCCACACACTGCGATGAGCGCGATGATGAAGACGCTCCACCCAGTGCGGGTCAACATGGGGCCTTTGACAGGGAGTGCCACCCTGACTCCCTCTACATTTTGGGAAGAAGACTGGGGTGCCACGCTTGCTCCCTCGCCCTTTTGGGGAGAGGGCTGGGGAGAGGGGCTGGTATTCAAGGACGCGGTCATGCTTCTGCCGAGCGACCTTTCATCGCGAATATCCCCTGCGGTCTTTTCTGGATAAAGATGATGATCAACGCCAGCACCGCAATTTTGGCCAGCACGGCGCCGGTCCAGCCCTCCAGGAACTTGTTCAAAATCCCAAGACCCATCGCGGCGTACACCGTGCCCGCCAGTTGCCCCACGCCGCCCAGCACCACGACCATGAACGAGTCAACAATGTAGCCCTGCCCCAGGTCCGGACCGACGTTGCCGACCTGGCTCAAGGCACACCCCGCCAGCCCGGCAATGCCTGAGCCCAGCGCAAACGCATAGGTGTCAATGCGGGCGGTGTTCACACCCATCGCAGAGGCTATTGGGCGGTTTTGCGTCACACCGCGCACAAATAAGCCCAGGCGCGTTTTGCTGATCAACCAGGCCATGCCGAGCAACACGGCCACTGCAAATACAATGATGACAACCCGGTTGTAAGGCAATGACAGGTTGCCCAGCACTTGCACGCCGCCACTCATCCACACCGGGTTTTCAACGCCCACGTTCTGCGCACCAAAAATTGATCGCACAGCCTGTTGCAGCATCAGGCTGATGCCCCAGGTGGCCAGCAGCGTCTCAAGCGGGCGGCCATACAAAAA
>JANMVO010000650.1:0-6289 GCA_031392805.1 Rhodoferax sp.
GGTGCAGGGCAACGTGACCGACATCGATGGCAATCCGGTGGCAGGCGCGCAGGTCGAAATCTGGCAGGCCGACCACGCGGGGCACTATGACCACCCGGGCGACGGCAGCCGCGCCGACCCCGCGTTTCAGGGGTTCGGGCGCGTGACGGTGTGGGCCGACGGCAGCTACCGGTTTCGCACCATCCGTCCGGTGCCCTACACCGGGCGGGCGCCGCACATCCACTTCAAGGTTAAGCTCGGCAGCCGCGAATTGTTGACCACCCAGCTCTATGTGGAAGACGATGCCGGCAATGCAAGAGACGGGTTGTGGCGCCGGTTAAGAGAAGCTGATCGCGCTGCGCTGACAGTGGCGTTCAAGCCAGGCGACGATGGCTTGCAGGCGCAGTTTCCAATTGTTGTCAGGGCCTGAGTGCAATCCACCGAACTTAAGCCTCAGCCTTTGCAACGCATCGCAGTCCAGCCATTATTGTTGTCGCAGCACATGCAAAAGTGACTCTTTTGCTCAGTCAAATAAGCCACCAGCCCGGCGGCTGGATAACCCCGGTCAAGCACCAGAACATGATCAGGCCCCAGACACGGCAATGCCTCAAACAACATTTGCCGCTTAGAAACGCTCGCAGCATGGACACTGGCATGCCCGGTGAGTTCAGCAACCGGCAATTACAAGGTATACGTAGCTACTCAGCTCAAATTGCAAATCGAGGCTGAATTGGCTGACGGCTAAACACACTGATCAGGCAGTCAAACAAATTGGCCTTTTGTTTGGTAATGGAGCACAGCACTTCCGCAACCCAACATGTGCGTAGTACCATTGCCGCATGACGCTCAAAGAATCTAACCCGTACCTGTGCAGCCGCACCGAGGCTACCCGCAGGGCTGCGCTTCGGATTTCTGCCAAAACGTCATCTGCGGTTGAAGGCATTCGCGCCCGGTTTGCTGCAAGTGCCAAAGCCAACGCACCTGCCACCCAAGAAAGCTTTATGGCGTATTGGCAGCAGCGCGCCGCTTTGACCGGGCGATAATTTTTTCGAACACAGCCGCCAGAGGCCGATAGTCCCGCCCCATTGCGGCATGAATTCCACCAATGTAGATGCGCCGCCCTCGCCCCAGCGCAACAGCCGGTCTTGCTTGAATTGCGTCAGCACCACGCCGAGGGTTGCTGTTTTGACAAAGTCCGCCGCGTTGCGGATGTCTTCAAGCAGCTTGGGCGCGCGCGGATGCATAGACAGTTTGGCGTGACTGGTTGACTGTGGCAATAAAGTAGGGGTTGCTCAGCGCGCTTGCCGATACCAGGTCAACCTTCCGGTGAAACAATTGCTCCAGGGCCTCCAGCAGTCCAAAGTAGCGGTGAAAGAGACTGCCTGCGTCGTCTTGGCTGAATTCGATCAAGAAATCAATGTCGCTGTGCGATGGGTCAAACTTCCCATCCGCAGCCGAGCCAAACACCTCCAGGCTTTGCACGCCAAAACGGCTGCACAGTACGGCGACTTCGGGGCGGCTTTTTTCGATGAGGGCAATCATGGTGGTCTCTCGCTGGGATTATGCCGCCAACTCCCGATTCATCGCCTCAAGCACCTGCGGCACCTCCGCGCCAAACAGCGGGTGCACCTTCCCAATGCCGCCCTCTTGCGCAAAGGGGGAGTAGTCAAAGTCCAAAGTCGTCGGGCTCGATGCCGAAGTTGGCGGCGATGTGGTCACGGATCATTTCGAGCCAGTGGAGTTGTTCGGGGGTGAATGATGTGCCACTTTGCGCCGGCCAGGCCTTGAAGTTGGCGTTGACAAAGCACGGGGTCAGGTCTCCCATTTCCCACAATTGACTCGCAGAGGTCGCAAGCGCTTGCGGGAAATAGGGGGTGCTGCAGATGACTTTGCTCGTGCAGATTGGCGTTGACGAATTCAAGCTTGCTGCTGCCGCTGGCAAGCAGTGATTAAATTTTGGGTCAGAGGGAAATTATCGCCAAAAACAAGACTTTCGAGATTTTGGTGAGTATTGAAAATTACGACGCGCCAATGCTCTTGATCACTTCAACTCAACTCAACCACCTTCTGGTCAATCGCCCCAAACACACTCTGCCCATCGCGGCCTTTGACCTCTATGCGAATGGTGTCACCAAACTTCATGTAGTTGGTGGCGGGCTTGCCGTCTTGAATGGTTTCCATGGCACGCTTTTCGGCGATGCAGCTAAAGCCTTTGGTCCATTCCTTTTTGCCCTTGACTTGCGTTGCGCGGTTGCTCACGGTGCCGCTGCCAATGATTGAGCCCGCACGCACATTGCGCGTCTTGCACAGGTGGGCAATCAGCTGGCCAAAATGAAACGTCATCTCCGGCCCGGCATCACACATGCCCACGGTGCGGCCATTCCACTGGCTCTGCACGGTCAGGCTCAGGCGACCTTGCTCCCAGGCGGGCGTGCCATTGAACGCCAGTTCGTCCGGCGTGACGGCGACCGGGCTGAACGCTGTGGCGGGCTTGCTTTGCAGGAAGCCAAAACTTTTCGCCAGCTCATCAGGAATCAGGTGGCGCAGACTCCAGTCATTGGCCAGCAGCAGCAGGCGAATGCCGTCCAGCGCGCGCTCGGGCGAACTGGCCATCGGCACGTCGCTGGTGATCACGGCCACCTCGGCCTCAAAGTCGATGCCAAAGGCTTCACTTGGGAAGCGGGCATCGTCACACGGGCCCAAAAAGTCGTCGCTGCCGCCCTGGTACATCAGCGGCTCGGTGTAGTAGTTGGCCGGCACTTCGGAATTGCGGGCCAGGCGCACCAGTTCCACATGGTTGATGTAGGCCGAGCCATCAGCCCACTGGTAGGCGCGTGGCAACGGGGCCATGCACATCTTGGGCTCAAACGGAAACGCATGGCGGGCTTTGCCGGCACTGGAAGAGGCGTCCGCGCCCCGGTTCAAGCTGTCAGACAGGTCCTGCAACTGGGGCGAGATGAAGTTCCAGTCGTCCAGCACCTGCTGCAGGCGCTCGGCAATGCCGGTCGCATAATGCGCAAACTTGAGATCGCGCGAGACGACCACCAGTTGACCATCGCGCGATCCGTCTTTGTAAGTCGCAAGTTTCATGGGTATGTTCCTTTGGGCAGATTGCGCACCAGGTTGGGCTTGCCTGGAATGAATTCAGGGCGGGAGCAGGCAGAATAAGAAGACGACCAGACGATTGCGTCAAGTGACTCAGATGACTCAGGTGACTGAGATTGAGTCAATGACGGCATGACAATTACGCATGGTTAAACTGATTGTACTAATCGAAATTTTCACAATTTTCCTACATGTCCGTCAAGCTGACTAAGGCCCGCGCTGGCATTCAATCAGTCGAAGTTGGCTTCGCGCTGCTGGACGTACTGGCTCGCGCGGTGGGACCGCTGATGCTGCGCGATCTGGCTGCAGCAGCCAGCATGAGCGCCGCCAAAGCGCACCGCTACCTGGTGAGTTTTCAACGTCTGGGGCTGGTGGTGAGGGACGCATCCACCACCTACTATGACCTTGGACCCTCAGCGCTCAAGTTAGGTCTTGCTTCGCTGTCAAGGCTTGACGCCGTCAAGCTGGCAAGAGAGGGGGTTGGCCCGTAGATGCTGCAAATCGGCCACACTTTGGCGCTGGCGGTCTGGGGCAACCGGGGGCCAACCATCGTGCATTGGGAAGAGTCGCCGCAAGCCGTTACGGTGAATCTGCGACTGGGCGATGTGATGCCTTTGCTCTCAAGCGCCACCGGCTGCTGCTTTGCCGCGCATGTCTCCAAAGAGGCCATCGCGCCGCTGCTGCATGACGAGCTGGAGCGCGCCCGCCAGCAAGCGCGCGCCGACCTGCCACGCACCACACCTGAGCTGGAGAAGCTGCTGCAAGAGGTGCGCCTGCGCGGCCTGTCGAGAGTGGTAGACACCCTGCTGCCGGGCGTGTGCGGGTTTTGCGCGCCGGTGTTTGATTTTGACGGCCACATGGTGCTTGGGATTGTGGCGCTGGGCTCGGCCCCGGCGTTCGATGTGGCCTGGGATGGCGCGGTGGCGACCCGACTGCGTGCCGCAGCGGCGCTGCTGTCGAACGACCTGGGAAACATCACCGGGCATGCGTTTGAGATTGGGGCGGGGGGCACGTCTGGGGCTGTGGCTGGAGGCATTGCGGCTTGAGCACCCTGAGCAGCGGAACTAATGCCGGAACTAGTGACGGAACTAGCGAAGGAACTAATGGCGGAACTAATGGCGGGACCGTGGGTGGGACTGCGGGCGGAACCACTGGCCAGACTGCCACTGGCGACCAGGCCACTGGCGCGCCGTTCAAAATACTGGCCGCGCTGACGGCGGCCGTGCTGCTGGCGCACGGGTTCATTCTGCAAAGCACGTCGGTGGCTCTGCGCGCCAGTGAGCGCCACGTCATCCGGCCTTTCACGACCCGCATGATTGAGATCAAACCCGCAGCGCAGCCAGGCGGCGACGTGACTGCAGCGCCCGCAGTAACGGCTGTTGCAGCCCCTGCGGCGGCGCGTGGCGCCCGCCCCCGAAAGCCGGGCACCCGCCCGATTGCCGCTGTCAGCCCGAAGCCCGATTTGGCCACAGATGAAGAGCCAAAGCAGGCGGTAGCCCTCATCCCATATGAAGAGTTGGCTATAAATAATGAAGCAAACGATGCTGCGGCATCGGCTACGACAGTAGGGCCTGCACCCGCACCCGCACCCGCACCTGCGCCTGTGACAGCGGCGAGCAGCGAACAGGCGCCAACGCCTGGTGTGGCTGCATTGCCAGGCGCAGCGCTATCTTCACCGTCAACCTCGCCGCCTACGCCAGCGATTTCACAAGCACTCTCCAGGGCCTACACCGTGCCCGGCTCGGTGCGGCTCAAATACAACGTCGCCGGGACCAAAGACCAGCTTCACTACAGTGCCCGCGCCGAGTTGCAGTGGCTGCAGGACGGCAGCACATACGAGGCGCGGCTGGAAGTGGGCGCTTTCCTGATCGGTTCGCGCACATTCACCAGCACCGGGCGCATGACCTCCGATGGCCTGGCGCCGCTGCGCTATTCCGACAAAACCCGCAGCGAACTGGCGGCCCATTTTGACTATGATAAACAGCGCGTGACCTTCAGCGCCAATACGCCTGAGGCAGCTTTGCAGTCCGGCGCGCAAGACCGGGTGAGCGTGTTTGTGCAACTGGGTTCCATGTTGGCAGCGGCGCCTGACAAATACCCCGCTGGCACCAGCCTAAGCGTGCAAATCATTGGCCCGCGCGCAACCGAAATCTGGGTCGTCACCGTCGATGGCGATGAGAAACTCAACCTGCCCGGTGGTGAGCTGACCGCCGTGAAGTTTACGCGCGGTGTGCGCAGTG
Source organism: Rhodoferax sp. (assembly GCA_031392805.1). Classification (GTDB taxonomy): domain Bacteria; phylum Pseudomonadota; class Gammaproteobacteria; order Burkholderiales; family Burkholderiaceae_C; genus JANYCG01. Next base: position 5,325 of record JANMVO010000650.1, read on the forward strand.
AATTCGATCTGAAGACTGAGTTTTGGCTGGCGCCGGCGCTGGGCTTTTTGCCGGCCCGCATACGATTTACCCAAGCCAATGGCGATTTATTGGACCTGGTCTGGCGCGCCACTGAAGCCCCGTGATACAGAAACCCCTTGACAGTATTGCGCCTGAAACCCTGCTACCCTTGCCCCGTCAACCTTGAATTTTTTACGGATGCAGCCATGTACAGCCATAGACAGGGCATAGACAGGCCATCCGGACTTATCCCATACCATGCACACGCTCTACGATTCTGACACCTACTCGGTTACGCACATGCTGGCCAACGCCGTCGTGCTTGAAGCGGGTGCCGCCGCGCCGACGCCGAGTATCCCCATGCTCGCGCGCCATGGCTTTGAGATTGTGGACAAACGCTCCGGCAAAGAGGTCTATCTGGACGGCTCATGGGCCGAACTGTTTCAGATGCATATCTCGGCCTGGCAGCTGAAAACCCCAACCCAGGAAGAAGTGGAAGACACGCTGGAGCAATACGCCGAGTTGGCGCAAAACCCGGTGGTGGTGCATTGACGCCGGTTCAGTCAATTCCTTTATTGGGAAAATGGTCACCCAGAAACGCTTGAAATTGCAAATATTCCAAGATAATTCACCTGTAGCCCTTATCCTGTATTAATAGTTTGCTATAAATATATAAGCAATCGATACTGAAAATTCTTTTGGTCACCGTGAACCGCATCACCTTGCTGACAGCTTTGCTGTGCAGCGTTGCGCTGCTCGGTTGCGCCACGCCCGACACCGCTACGCCTGTGTCTGATGTCGCCAAACGCGTCCAGGCCCTGCTACCGCTCGACACGCTGCTGCTCGGCGAGCAACATGACGCCCCAGACCATCAGCGCATCCAGCGCGAGGTGATTGAAACCCTGGTCACGCGCAGCGCCCTGGCCGCTGTGGTGCTGGAGATGGCGATGCAAGGCAACAGCACA
>JANMVO010000012.1:0-2025 GCA_031392805.1 Rhodoferax sp.
CCGACGATCAGGTCTGGCTTGACGCGCTCGATCAGATCAATGTCATCGACAACATAACGGCGCAATGTTGGCAGGTCATAGACGGGCGTGCCCCAAGCCAGGCTTCGCAAGAATCGCTGGCTGCCAATGCTGCGCAGAGGCAAGGTTTGCCAAGTCTGGTTAACCATAAATCGTTTGTATCGATCATCGCAGGCCATTACGACATGGTGGCCCAGACCTTCCAGGCTATTCGCCAGTACGATGGGCCTGGCAGCATGCGCCAAGGTTACGGCCTCTGCGACGAAAAGTATGCGTCGATGTTGCATGGCGAGGCTGCCGGTCAAACCTTCATCAGGGCCACAAGATTTTGTCTGATCGAACGGCTTTGCGGCACTTGCGAAACGCCCACGCGTGCGAAAAAGCCAAAATCGTCCGTTGGCGTCGCATTGGCAAAGCGCTCAAAATCATCGGACAATTTAAGCGACTGGTGAAATAATGCTGATTCGGTGGAGAAGCGGCGCCCTGCGCGGGCGTACCAGCGAAAAATCACCGGGGTCATCTGAGGTTGCAAATGCAGGCCTTGCAGCGTCGCTGTCAGCCAGATGCGTTGCACGGCGATGCCAAGCTGAACCCAGTCCGCCAGTTGCGTCGGCGGGCGTCGGGGACGCACCACCAGATGCGCGGCGCAGCATAGCGCGGGCAGCAAGTCGAGCTGGATGCGCGGTGCCACCGTGCCCAAAAGGTAGCGATTGAAGAACGCGACACGCCCCCAACTTTGCATGACCCACTCCATCAGGCGTGCTGTCGCCGGGTCAACACCGACGGCCTGCTCCGGTATGCGGTCCTTGCTGTAGCGAGCGCGCCACTCGATGATGTCCTTATGAACCGGATACGCTTCCGGGCAAGTCAGGCGGATTTTCGCGCTGTCCCAAAGCAGCCGGGCCACCCTCATGCGTTCACCCCATGACTCAAGTAGTTGCACGCTAAAGCCTTCGCCCGCTGCGTCGATCAGCGCCTGGCGCTGTGTGCCAGTGAGTGCTGTTGTTTTCATCGGTCGGCGCTGCACGGTGCGCGTTTCAATGCAGTCAAACAGCGGGTCCCGGGGCAAGGCAGGGTCCCGCGCCAAACTCACGTCATAGACAGGATTGCGGTGTTCACCCTCAGAAGAAATAGTCCAGTCGGTTGTCAGGCCAAAGCCGGACGCCGCAATTCGCATCGTTTCAAGCAATGCGCCGTGGGCAATGTGGCTCGGGTGCCCGTCGTAGTCGTAAAGAATATGGTCGCGCGTGTCAGAGCCATGCACCCGGATATGTTGGTCATCGACGATTTCGAAGCGCCACGGCTGGGTGTTGTCGCCGCTGGGTGCCCAGCGTGCAAGGTCGAGAATTTGGGTCAGGGTCTCACGGCTCATTTAGCCTAACTATACCGGGGCACAAAGGATGGACTCGGATTTCGCCGACAAAGGCCAGCACCAAGCTCGCCTGAACAATGCATTCTTAGGCCACTTGGTCAACCGGCAAAACCCGGCACCTGCAACCCGTCACATCGGCCTGTCAGAGCGAATCCATTCCCGTGTCTTGCCAATGGACAGGCGGGACTTGACAGCTACCCACGTGGCGCAGTCTCACGGAAGAAGTTTTGACATCAGAAAAAGTAGGTTCCCAAAACCTGGATGATGCGGCGGTCCGGCAATATTCCAAATTCGCTGCTGGGGCGGCCGATGTTCTGCTGAAGCTGAAAGCTCAGGTCAAAACTCGGCCAGTGGTGGCGCAGCTCGACCCAGGCCAGCCGGCTTTCGTCGCCTGGATTAAGGCGAAGGTAAGCCGTCAGGTCTAGATCCTTCAGGCCCAGACTCTTTTGCGTCACATAGATCAGGTAGGCTTGACGCGGTGCCAGTTCCTGCAACCGCAGTGCTTCACGCAAGTACGCCAGTTGGTTGATTGGCACCGCGCCAAGGGCGGCCCAGGCTGACTGGTTCAGCGCAAAACCGTTGTACTGGTATTCAGCGGTAACCGACAACTTGCCAAGGGTGGTGTAGGTGAGGCC
>JANMVO010000075.1:0-7143 GCA_031392805.1 Rhodoferax sp.
CTGCCCCTGGCCCGGCCAAGCCCTCCAGCCCGCTCCCGTGAACCCCATTCAATGCCAGGACACCACCCCATGAAACACTTTTTCCGCCAGTCGAATACTACGCATGTAATAGCAATGTATGTAATAACTGCGTTGGCTATCGGCCTTTTGTCTTCTCAATCTCACGCTGCAGACAATGCCAGGGTGGCGCAAGCCAAACCGGCCCTCACGGTGACCACCATCCAGCCCCAGCAGGGCAATCTGGCCAACAAGCTCAGCGCCAATGGGAACATTGCTGCCTGGCAGGAGGCCATTGTGGGCAGTGAGGCCAACGGCCTGCGTTTGCTGACGGTGCGCGCCAACGTCGGCGACGTGGTGCGCGCGGGCCAGGTGCTGGCAAGCTTTGCACCCGAGAGCGTGCAGGCCGACGTGGCGCAGGCCCGCGCCAGTTTGCTGGAAGCGCAAGCCAATGCACAGGACGCCAGCGGCAACGCCGAGCGCGCCCGCACGCTGCAGACCACCGGGGCGCTGAGCAGCCAGCAGATTAACCAGTACCTCACCACCGAGCAAACCGCCAAAGCCAAAGTGGAGGCCGCCAAAGCCGTGCTGGCGGTGCAGCAGCAACGCCTGAAACACACCCAGGTGCTGGCACCCGACAGCGGCATCATCTCAGCCCGCAGCGCTACCGTGGGCGCGGTGCTGGCCAGCGGCACCGAGCTGTTTCGCATGATTCGCCAGGGTCGGCTGGAGTGGCGTGCCGAGGTCACGTCGGCCGAGCTGGGCCGCATTGCCGTGGGCACCGTGGCCAGCGTCACCGCCGCCAGCGGTGCCCAGCTAAAAGGCCGTGTGCGCATGGTCGGCCCCACGGTAGACCCACAGACCCGTTCGGCGCTGGTGTATGTTGATTTGCCTGCCTCCACCGGCATCGCCGCGCCTGCCAGGGCCGGGATGTTTGCCAGGGGCGAGTTCGAGCTCGGCGATACGAATGCACTGACGATTCCGCAAACGGCGCTGGTGATACGTGACGGCTTCAGCTATGTCTATCGTGTGACCCCTGACAACCGCGTGGTCCAGGTCAAGGTGCAGACCGGGCGCCTGGCGGGTGACCGGGTCGAGGTCACCAGCGGCCTCGCGGCTGACACGCCGCTGGTGGCCAGCGGCGGCGGGTTTCTGAACGACGGCGATTTGGTGCGCGTGGTGGACCTTGTGGCTCCAAAAAACCAGTTAAATCAGGCTGTAGCCCGCGTCCAGTCTTCATCAACAGCTATTAAATAAGGAGATTATTGATGAATGTCTCCTCCTGGTCCATCAAGAATCCGATTCCGGCGGTGATGCTGTTTGTGCTGCTCACCTTGGCCGGCCTGATGTCATTCAACGCAATGAAGGTGCAAAACTTTCCGGACATTGACCTGCCCACAGTCACCGTCACGGCCTCGTTGCCCGGTGCCGCACCGGCCCAGCTGGAAACCGAGGTCGCCCGCAAAATTGAGAATTCGATTGCCACCGTGCAAGGCTTGAAGCATATCTACACCAAGGTCCAGGACGGCGGCGTGACCATCACCGCCGAGTTCCGTCTGGAAAAACCGGTGCAGGAAGCGGTGGACGACGTGCGCTCCGCCGTGGCGCGGGTGCGCAGCGACCTGCCGGGCGATGTGCGCGACCCGATTGTGAGCAAGCTGGACATGGCGGCCCAGCCGGTGCTGGCGTTCACCATCAGCACCGCGCTTTCGGGCGGTCTGGATTCACGCAAGCTGGACGACGAAGCCCTGTCCTGGTTTGTCGACAACGAGGTCACCCGCGCGCTGCTGGCGGTGCGCGGCGTTGGCGCTGTAACCCGCGTCGGCGGCGTGACACGTGAAGTTCGCATTGCGCTGGACCCGCTTAAATTGCAGGCGCTCGGGGCCACCGCCGCCGATATCTCGCGCCAGCTGCGCCAGGTGCAGCTTGACAGCGCCGGTGGCCGCACCGACGTGGGCGGGGGCGAGCAACCAGTGCGCACACTGGCCACGGTGAAATCGGCGCAGGAGTTGAGCCAGTTGCAACTGGCTTTGAGCAATGGCCGGCGCATCCGGCTTGACCAGGTCGCCACGGTCAGCGACACCACCGCCGAGCAACGCTCAGCCGCCTTGCTCAACGGCAAAACCGTGGTCGGTTTTGAAGTGTCGCGCAGCCGGGGAGAAAGCGAAGTGGCGGTGGGTGCGGCGGTGCAACAAGCGCTGGTCGAACTCAAAGTCCAGCACCCTGATGTGGTGCTTACTGAAGCCTTCAACTTTGTCAAGCCGGTGCAGGAGGAATACATCGGCTCCATGCACCTGCTGATTGAGGGCGCGGTATTGGCGGTGCTGGTGGTGTGGCTGTTTTTGCGCGACTGGCGCGCCACCTTTGTGTCAGCGGTGGCGCTGCCGCTGTCGGTGATTCCGGCCTTTACCGGCATGTATTTGCTGGGCTTCTCGGTCAACGTGGTCACGCTGCTGGCCCTGTCGCTGGTGGTGGGCATTCTGGTGGACGATGCGATTGTGGAGGTGGAGAACATCGTGCGCCATCTGCGCATGGGCAAGACGCCGTACCAGGCCGCCATGGAGGCGGCTGACGAGATTGGCCTGGCGGTGATTGCCACCACATTCACGCTGGTGGCGGTGTTTTTGCCGACCGCCTTCATGAGCGGCATTGCCGGCAAATTCTTCAAGCAATTCGGCTGGACGGCGTCCCTTGCGGTGGTGGCTTCGCTGCTGGTGGCGCGGGTGCTGACGCCGATGATGGCGGCCTACCTCCTCAAACCGATTGTGGGCGAACACCATGACCCGCGCTGGATGCGCATCTACCTGCGCTGGGCCGCCTGGTGCCTCAAGCACCGGGTGCTGACGATGCTGGGGGCGACGCTGTTCTTCTTTGGCTCGGTCGCACTGATCCCGCTGCTGCCGACCGGTTTTATCCCGCCTGACGACAACTCGCAGACACAGGTGTACCTGGAGCTGCCGCCCGGCTCCACGCTGGCGCAAACCACAGCGGCCGCCGAGGCGGCACGCCTGATGATTGCCAAAGTGGAACACGTCAAAAGCATCTACACCACGATTGGCGGCGGCAGTGTCGGCAGCGACCCGTTTGCGCCGCAAGGCGCCGCCGAGGCACGCAAGGCGTCGCTCACCATTTTGCTGACCAGCCGCCGCGACCGGCCGCGCAAGCAGGGCATCGAGAACAGGATTCGCACAGCGCTGGAGCCCCTGCCCGGTGTGCGCAGCAAGGTCGGCCTGGGCGCTTCGGGCGAGAAATACGTGCTGGTGCTCACCGGTGAAGACGCGGTGGCGCTGCAGGCTGCGGCACGGGCGGTGGAGAAGGACCTGCGCACCATTCCCGGCCTGGGCAGTGTGGCGTCAAGCGCCAGCCTGATCCGCCCCGAGATAGCGGTGCGGCCTGACTCGGCCAAGGCCGCCGACCTGGGCGTCACCAGTGCCGCCATTGGCGAAACCCTGCGCATTGCCACAGCCGGCGACTACGACATTGCCTTGCCCAAACTCAACCTGTCACAGCGCCAGGTGCCCATCGTGGTGAAACTTGACGGCGAAGCGCGCAAGGACCTGGGCGTGCTGCAGCGCCTGACCGTGCCCAGCAATAAACCCGGCGCAGGCCCGGTGATGCTGGGCCAGGTCGCCACGCTGGAGATGACCAGCGGACCGGCGGTGATCGACCGCTACGACCGCTCGCGCAACGTCAACTTCGAGATCGAGCTGTCGGGCCTGCCGCTGGGTGACGTGACCGCTGCCGTGCAGCAGCTGCCTGCCATCCAGCAACTGCCACCGGGCGTCAAGGTGCGCGAGGTGGGCGATGCCGAGGTGATGGGCGAGCTGTTTGCCAGCTTTGGCCTGGCCATGCTGACCGGCGTGCTGTGCATCTACATCGTGCTGGTGCTGCTGTTCAAGGATTTTCTGCACCCGGTGACGATTTTGTGCGCCCTGCCGCTGGCGCTGGGCGGCGCGTTTGTCGGCCTGCTGATGGCGCAAAAAAGCTTCTCAATGCCGTCCCTCATCGGCCTGATCATGCTGATGGGCATTGCCACCAAGAACTCGATTCTGCTGGTGGAATACGCCATTGTGGCGCGCCGCGGCCACGACGGCAGCGATGGCCACCCCGTGGTGGCTGGCATGAGCCGCCTGGACGCGCTGCTGGACGCCTGCCACAAGCGCTCCCGCCCGATCATCATGACCACCCTGGCCATGGGTGCCGGCATGCTGCCCATCGCGCTGGGGCTAGGCGTGGCCGACCCGAGTTTTCGCAGCCCGATGGCGGTCGCCGTCATCGGCGGGCTGATCACCTCCACCGTGCTCAGCCTGCTGGTGGTGCCCGCGGTGTTTACCTATATTGACGACATTGAGCATGGGTTCAAACGCATGGCGGGGAAGTTGCGCAGGAAGCCTGCGCATGCAGCGCACGGTAGCGCGCCCTTAGCGAAAAATTAGCAAAAAATTAGCCGCAAGTTAGCCAAAAGTCAGCGAAACGGGCCACGCTTCGCCCGTGATTTTTGGGAGCGCTGGGGCGGCGCGTCGGGGTAGTGGGTGGGGTTAAAACTGACACGCTGCGCCAGCAGATCGTCACGGTCAACCACGGGCTTCAGTTCATCAATGTCACGCTGTGTGACCCCACACTGCCGGCAGTGATCTTGCCAAGTGCCCACCACGCCAATCAGTTTGACCACTTCCTGCGCGGCCTGCTGGGGTGCCAGATCAAATTGGGCGCAAACACCCATCGCTTCGTGCAGGCTGGGTTCAGCCGTGTCTTCCCCAATCAGAAACTGATGCCGCGTCGCGCCCGAGCCGGTGGGAACAATGTCGTAAGCGCGGCTCAGCTCCAGAACCGGGGTGTTGCCGGTGCCGCTGGTGTTGCGAAAGATCAGCGAATGGTTTTTTTCGTGGTCGTCGGTGTTGGCCATCAGGATGTTGAAAACCATGCGGCGAAACAAATCCAGCAGTTGGTTGTTGACCGTATTGACATCCGCTAAACGGCGCAGCACGCGCGCCAGATGCGGGTAGCCGTAGTTGGGCATCTGGCCGGAGGGCGTTTCCGCTCGCAGCACGGTTGCCGCCGACACGCAGTGCAGCCGTTGGGTGCCCAGGCGGTCAAACCGCTTGATGGCTAGCGCATGCTCCGCAAGCAACCGCACCGGCATGGTTTGCGCTACCTTGATGCCTGCTTTGGCGGCCAGGGTCATGGTGGCGTGTTCGACCAGGGGCTGGTCCACTGCCTCTGCATTGAAAAGCTTCAGCACCCATTGCTCACCGTTAACCGCGATGACCGCTTTGGGCTTGGCGCCGCCCAGACTGGCATCGGCGGCGGCCAGCTGACGTTGCTGCCCGTCCAGCGCACCGCCCAACTGGATGATGCCGGCAATATCGCTGATGCGTTGCGCGTCTTTCAGACGGGGCAAGGCCTGCGTGGAGAAAGGGATGTAAGCCCGATCCGAGCTGGAAATGCCCAAGGCGCCAAACCTGTCATCGCCGGCAAAGTAAAGGTAGTCAAACAGATGGTTGCGCGGCTGGTGCAGGTAGCGAATGACTTTTTCACCCCATTGGTCTGGCCGTGCGTCGTCCAGCGCGCCAGGGGCCGCAGTTTGTCGCCCTTGGCGGTGCACGGGCAAGTACTCGCCCAACCCCAAAGGCATGTCTTCGCCAAGTGCAAAGCCAGACGCAGCCCATGCATCGCAGTAGGCGAGGGACACATCGCCATTGGTGAGCCGATTAACCTGCCCCACAAGCATTGGGTGCATCGGGTCTGACAGCATCCATACAAAAAGGCGCTGCGGCACGGGGGTGCTCATGACTGGCCTTGGTTAATCGGTGGATCAGTGAGATTAGTCGGGTCAGGGAGGTCAGGGAGAGTGTCAAGCTTGCTTTTGGCAGCCTCCTGCCCGCGCGTCACGCGGGTTCGTTGCGCTGCCAGCGCCCGGTCTTTCCCGAGTTGCAGGGCCTCGCGCACATCAAGCTCCAGCGCACCTTTGTCATGCTCTGGCGAGGCAATGCGCGCCAGCTCGCCATCGCGGCCAATAAGCCACAAGGCTGTGGCGTAAAGCCCCATCGACACCGACACATCCCCGGCCTCCATGCGCATGAGCGTTGGCACCGATACGCCAATGCGCCTGGCCCAGGTGGCCAGTGACTGCCTGCGCCGCATTCTGGCCACGGCCAAGTGAGCGCCCATGGCCTCGATGGCATTCAGGGTTTGCGGCGCAAGGCGCGTCAAGGCTTTGGATGTTTTAGGCATGCCCGTTGGACAAAACTTTATTATATAGGTTTAAATAAAAACGATAAAATCATACAAATCTATATGCATTTTATTTTTGGCTCTTAGCAAAGCCCTGTGTGATTTTGCCCTGATGCCGCCGCTCTAAGTTCAAAGAAGGCCAACTATCGGCATCCAAACCAGATTGCTATGTATTAAATAGCATACTATGTAAACAACACAAGGGCCAAAGGCTTTTTTTGACCAAAAAAATGTCGGCCAGGCGTCAAACAGGCTTCGAAAGCAACTTCTGCGTCAAATCCGCAGGTGCATGTTCACGTACTTCCCAAGGCAAAATCAAAATCCCGGTCTTCATGACGCACTGGCGCAAACGAGCGTTGCCCAACCCCGCCCAATCCAGCCGTTGCAAAGCAGCACTACAAAGCCGTGGTTTTCAGCCAGCGGCTGGGCACGCATGAACTGAATTGCCGCCTGTTTCTGTCCACCGGCGCGGGCGGTGCAGGTTTGAACCTGCAACACGTAGCCATGGGCGCTGGCGTAAAAGACTTGGCCTGCCTGGGCCACTGCCTGAACTATGGCGTGATCCAGGAGAGGGACATCATTCGCTGCGAGAACGGGCAGGTCAGCTTTCAGTGCGTGTCAGCAAGACCCAAAAGATGGTGCTGCGCACGGTGAGCGGGGCAACCTACTTGTGGCTGCTTTTGCACAGGGGGAGTGTGATCGCCGCGCCGCGGCGATCACCGACCTCAACGCACCCGGACGATGGCGTGCATGCCGTCGACGAAATGCGGGCGCACGTTGCAGATCACCAGGTAGTCCCCCGCCTCCGCGAACGACACCGACTCAGTCCTGTTCACCGCGTTCGACGGGTTCGCGGTTGCCGCCGTGCCCGGAGGCGGACCGCCCGCAGGGGCGATGCCAACGTAGTAGGCA
>JANMVO010000171.1:0-1812 GCA_031392805.1 Rhodoferax sp.
CAGCACTGGACGTGCTGTGTGCCAATGTGCAGCGGGTGCAAGACCGCCTCAAGCGCCAGTTTATGGTCGAGAACCTGTCGGCTTATCTGTCGTGGAAATATGACCCTCCCGAGGACCCGCTTGGCGACCCGGCGGAGACGCCTCTTGCAGAGTCCGCCTTCCTGACCGAGCTGGCGCGACGCACCGGCTGCGCCCTTCTGGTGGACGTGAACAACATTTACGTCAACGCGTTGAACGCACAGATATCAGGTGTGCCCGGTGATCCGGTTGCGCATTGCCTGACCTGGCTCAATGCCATACCTGCGGCTTGCGTTGGCGAGCTTCATCTGGCTGGCCACTGCCATGTGATTGACGTGCACGGCGATATCGTGATTGACGACCACGGCAGCCGGGTGTGTGATGACGTCTGGCGCATCTACCAGCATGCCGTGCAGCGCTTTGGGCCGGTGCCCACGCTGCTTGAGTGGGACACGGATATTCCGGCGCTGGATGTGCTGCTGGATGAGGCGATGCATGCCAGAGCCGCAGCCGGAGCCGCTGTCGGCGTAGCTGCAGGCGTAGCTGTAGGGGCCACTGCGTGAGCGCGCTGGCCCGCCAGCAACAGGCCCTGCTGGAGGCCCTGTTTGCGTGGCCACCCGAAAACGCTATTAACAATGTAGCTAACTATGTCCATGACAAAAGGGCTAGAGGGCTAAAAGCTTACCAAAACAATGGGCACGTGCTGGCACAGCGTTCGCTGCTGGCCGTCTACCCGGTGCTGGCTCAAGTGCTGGGCATGGAGAGTTTTACGGCGCTGTCTTGCTCTTTTTGGCACGCGCATCCGCCCGCGCGCGGTGACCTGGCCCAGTGGGGCGGCCAACTGGCCGACTTCGTAACGGCCAGCGGGCAGTTGGCAGATGAGCCCTATTTACCAGATGTCGCCCGAGTCGAATGGGCCTTGCACACCAGCGCAGGAAGTGCTGACCGTGCCACTGAACCAGCCACTTTTTCTTTGCTGGTAGAGTGCGATCCGGCCGGGTTGCGGCTGGTGCTTGCGCCCGGCTGTGCGGTGCTGGGCAGTCGCTGGCCAGTCGCCAGCATCGTGACGGCCCACATCGCGGGCCAACCCGGTTTTGACGCAGTGGGCCAAAAACTGCGCGGCGGTGTGGCTGAAACAGCCGTGGTGTGGCGCGCTGGACTTCAACCGCAAGTGCGTAAGGCATGGCCCGGTGAAGCGGATTTGCTGTCTGCGCTGCTGGATGGATGCGCGCTTGATGAAGCCGTGCAGATGGCTGGCGCGCTTGACTTCCCTGCCTGGCTGCCGATGGCGGTGCAGACTGGCCTGCTGCTCGCCGTTGTGCCGATTCAGATCAACCCACCGCGTTGAAAGAACGCCATCCAAAATGCTCTGCTATCGTATTGAAAGTGCTGACAATGCTGACAGTTAGCTACTGTAGTAATAGCTAACTATGTATATTACACAAGGGCTAGAGGCCATTTTTACCGTCTAAATCGCCCTAAACGGCTACCCAGCGCTTACCAGTTGGCCTCCCGCTCCGGCGACGCGCTGATTTTGTGGATGGACAAGTCTGCCCCATCGTATTCCTCCTCCTGGGTCATGCGCAGCCCCATGGTGAACTTGAGCACGCCATAAACCACCACGCTGCCGAACAGGGCCCAGACAACCCCCATCGCGGTGCCAATCAGTTGCGCACTGAGGGCGATGCCACCCAGCCCGCCCAGTGCTTTGCTGCCAAAAATACCCGCAGCAAGTCCGCCCCAGGTGCCGCACAAACCATGCAGGGGCCAGACGCCCAGCACGTCGTCAATCTT
>JANMVO010000192.1:0-12474 GCA_031392805.1 Rhodoferax sp.
TGCAGGCTCAGTGGTGTTCACACCCACGCCAGGTTACACGGGTACTGCCAGCTTCGACTACACCATCAATGATGGCCAAGGTGGCACTTCTACAGCTACCGTCAACGTTACCGTTACAGCGGTGGTAGCGGTTAACAACCCGCCCGTGGCTGTGCCTGATTCGAACGCCGTGGTGGAGTCCGGCGTCAACCCCGGCAACATCGCCTTTGCTGGCACCCCCAGCGCCACCGGCAACGTGCTGACCAATGACACCGACCCGGATGCGCTGGACACCAAGGCGGTCTCGGCGGTCAACGGCAGCGCCGCCAATGTCGGCGCCGTCATCAGCGGCACCTACGGCTCCGTGCAGATCAACGCCGATGGCTCTTACACCTACACGCTGGACAATGCCCGTCCCGCCACCCAGGCGCTGGCCCAGGGCCAGCTCGTCTCCGAGGTGTTCAACTACAACCTCAGGGATACCGCCGGGGCCGTCAGCAACTCCACCACGCTGACGATCAGCGTCACCGGCACCAACGACGCGCCGGTGGCCGTGAATGACACCGCCCCAGCGACCAACGAAAATATCGCCATCACAATACCAGTCGCCAGTCTGTTGGGCAACGACACCGATGTCGAGCACGACCCGCTCTCCATAACCAGCGTGCAAGGTGCCACGAACGGCAGCGTGGCCCTGATCGCGGGCAACATCGTGTTCACGCCAGGGCCAGGCTACAGCGGTCCGGCCAGCTTTACTTACACTATCAGTGACGGCCAGGGAGCCAGTGCGACAGCCACTGTTAGTATTCAAGTGAATCCCGGCCCTCGCATCGTCGTCTCATCTCCCGACGATGTCCGCGGACTTTACCCAAAATTGAATCCATTAGCCGGCTTGCCACTGTTCACAACCGTTGCTGATCCGGCATTGTTCGTTTCGTTCAGCGTCGATGATTCCCGCAGTCAATTTGAATTTCAGTCTGGCTCCGCACCTTTTCAAACCGACAGCGTGACACTGGCAGAGTTGACAAACGGATTGCGGTCCGACTTGACTTTTGCTGAAGGCAATCAGATCGGCTCAAAAGGCTTAGGCGGGCAGCGCTCTAACGAGTCTAGGTTATCCACCGCTCTATTTGTGCAACATGCAGTGCGGCATCAGGATTTGGGAACAGAACACGGCCTGTTTGTTCAGGATGCGGTGCGCGCCTCGCAGCTTGAGTCTTTGGCTCGTGGCTTAAAGGTCAATAGTTTCAACTCTGCCGTAACGGGAGTGACGACGCTGTTTGACCCATTTGCGCTGGGTGCACCTTCGCCTTTGCAAGAGGCCGCTGCGCAAGTTAAAGACGCAGAGATTAAAACGTCAATTGCTGTGCCGCCCGAAGCCAGCCCGCGTACTGATTTTGAGAAAGAAACTAAAAATGTTGAAATGGCTGATAAGCAATCCTCATTTGACACAACACCAATACGTCTGTCCCTGCGTCGTGCCGCCGATGGCTTTGCAGCCCAACTGCGACGCAGCGCGACAGATTTCCGTCCTCGTCTGGCACGCACGGAAAGTTCAGTAACTGGTCACTCCCAAACTGCGCAAATCACGCATGTTCAACGCAAATCAATGTGAAATATTTGCATGCACGCCCTCACCTCAACCTCACACCTTGATCGAAAAACAACATGAATGCGCAGAACAGAAGAAAACGACAACCCAGGATTCTTGCTTTGCCAAAGCTGGCCATTCTTGCCGCAGCTTTAGTTTTGGCGGGATGCACAATCACCCCAAAACTGGCGACACAGGAGGAGGTGCGCGAACGCGTCAAATCTGACACCGAACGCATGTACGTGAACCAGGAGCCTATTTCGGCGCCTGTTTCACTGGAAGAAGCCATTGCCCGGACTCTGAAATACAACCTCGACTACCGTCTTAAAAAGATGGAGTCGGCCCTGGCACTCGGGTTGACAGACTACGCCAGCTATGACACCTTGCCGAAGTTGCTGGCAACGGCGGGCTACCGTACGCGCAGCAACCAATCAGGCGGCACCAGCATCGGCATTTTGGACGGCGTTGAGTCACTTCGGCCGTCAACCTCCGAGGAGCGCAGCCATTCATTGGCTGGCGCGGAGTTTTCCTGGAATCTGCTGGATTTTGGGGTCTCGTACTACCGGGCCCGGCAGCAATCAGATCAATTTTTGATTGCTGAAGAACGCCGACGCAAAGTAGTGCAAAACATGGTGCAGGACGTGCGGGCAGCTTACTGGCGCGCGCTGGGAGCCCAACGACTTGCGGTGCAAACTAAAGACATACTTGAGCGCGCGCAACTGGCACTGGCCCGATCACGGGAGGCCGAAACCCAGCGCGTGATTTCGCCAGTACAGGCGCTGAACTACCAGCGCGCCCTGCTTGATGCCATATCGTTCCTGAATCAGCGGCGTCAGGATCTTGAATTTGCCACGCACGAACTCGCGGCACTCATGAATGTCGAGCCCGGTGTGCGCTTTGTCGTGGCTGAGACCGTAGAGGCCAGACTGCCAGCGCCACCAAACGACGTGCGCAAGCTTGAAGAACTGGCCTTGGTACAGCGCCCGGAGCTGCGCGAGGAAGACTTTAAAAAACGCATCTCAGCCGATGAAACACGCAAGCAGTTGCTGGGCATGCTGCCTGGCATCAGCTTTGATGCCGGCCTGCAATACGACTCCAACCAGCTCCTGAACAGCAATCGCTGGGCTCAGGGCGGGGTTCGGATTTCATGGAATTTGCTGCAGCTGGTGGCGTTGCCTTCACTCAAGGCCACGCAAGAACAGCAGGTCAGAACGGACGAAGCCCGGCGCATGGCCCTGTCAATGGCGGTGATGACGCAACTGCGGGTGGGGGTGGAGCGCTACCGCCTGGCGGTCGAAGACTTCCGGTTGGCCGATACCGCAGCCCAGGTTGACAAACGCATGGCCGATTACACCCGCGCAGCCGTCACCGCCAGGCTGGAGAGCGAGCTGGAAGCCATACGCACGCAGGCGCGGGCCGTGCTTGGCAGCTTTCAGCGTGCCAACACTTATGCAGGTGCGCAGATCGCATTTGGGCGCCTGTACAACACGCTCGGCTTTGACCCGTTGCCGGACGATTTTGATGCCAATGATCTGCCGCAACTGACAGAGCGGGTGCGTGCCCACCTGAAAGCCACCGAGCAAGACACTATGAAAATGACCTCCAACCTGTTTGGACACGCCCCTTCCGTGTCCGTGCGCTTGGTTGGTGTGGAAAACCCAGTGATGAATGTGAGGATGAAAGCGCAAATCAACGAACTCCTTGCACGAAACCTGGTGGAAGTTGATGCCTCGAACGGCGTGCCGGTCACTTTCACCCTGTCAAGTGAGGCCAAAGACAGTCTTGAAAATGCCAGTTGGTCTATCGTACTGGCGGATTCCAAAGGCAAAGTAAAGGGCGAGGCACGCCATGCCAGCACGCTTCCCGCCAACGCGCGCAACACTGCGTATGAGGCCACTTTGGTCGCGGCATTGACTTCTAAACTGCCGCAACTGCGAAACTGGCTGGCTGAGCTTGCGAAAGAGGTCCAGTGATGCAAGTCACGCGCAGGCTCTGGGGCGTGTTGGCCGGGCTGATTTTTATATCGGGCGCGAACGCGATAGCCCAAGTTTCAATGCCTGCGGGCGCGCCTGCACGGGGCATGGCCGGTGCAGGCCCACCATCGACCAGACCGGCGGTCGTGCCCGCTACTTCACCCCCACCTGCCAGCGATGCCGTGCGCGTATTGTTGGTGGCGGACCGCGAGACAACCTTGTCCAGCCCGGTCACGGCCAAGATCAAGATGCTGTACGTGTCCATTGGCGTCCAGTTTGGCGCAGGCCAGATACTGGTCAGTTTTGATTGCGAAGAGCCGGTGGCCAGATTGAGCATGGCCAACGCCGATCTGGCAGGCGCGGTGGAAGCCCACGAGGCTAAAATCCGGATGCAGGGGCTGGAGCAGGCCAGCGACGTTGAGGTAGCACTGGCCGCCAGCGCCGCCGCCAAAGCGCGTGGCCAGGTGGAGCTCCAGCAGGCGCAGGTTGCCCAGTGCACCATCATGGCGCCGTGGGCCGGCCGGGTGGCCAAGGTGCACGTGCGCACCCACATGAGCGTCACGCCGGGTCAGCCCATGGTCGACCTGGTCAAAAGCGGTCCCTTAAGGCTGAAACTGAACGCACCGTCACGCATGATTGGCAAGGTGAAACCTGGCACCCTCTTTGCAGTGAACATCGACGAAACTGGTAAAACCTATCAGGCCCGTGTTCTGGCGGTCAACAGCCGGGTGGACCCAGTCAGCCAGACGGTTGAGATTGAGGCATCCATCGTCAAGAACTATTCTGAATTGTTGCCCGGCATGAGCGGCGTTGCCAGCCTCAACCTGCTGCGTTGACCCGTGTATTCGCTGCGGCAGTTGACTTGTCCGTACCAGCCGGATTTTCAAACCCCTTTAAACAATGAGCATAACCCTTGAAACAGCGGGCTCAGAGGCCCTGCGCGCGTTGCTTCATTTGGAACAAAGCGCGCTGATCGCTGCAACGCCAGCGGCATTGGGTTTCACGGTCGTCAATGAAGCCCTCACTCTTGTGCCGTATCGGCAAGCTGCTTTCTTCACGCGCTCGAGCAGCGGCAAGCTCAAGCTAACCACGGCATCAGGCTTGGTAAGCGTTGCCGAAGACTCGCCTTATGCCGTCTGGCTCACGCGCTTTGCACAGACTTTTCCGCTGCTGCCCGCATGCGGGAGATTCGACTTCTCAAACGGATCCGACGAATTCATGGATGGTTGGGAAGAGTGGTTGCCGGAGCATTTGCTCGCAGGAATGCTGTTCGATCCCGCAGGCCAGGCAGTGGGCCTGGTCATGTACGCGCGGGAGACCCCTTGGCTTGATCCTGAAATGGCCTTGCTCGACCGGGCGCATTTGGCTTATGGCTATTGTCTGGGCTCGCTGAATCGTGCGCCGCATCATTTTGGCGCAGCCCTGGGTTCTATTTTTCAAAGAAAATTTTCGAAATGGCTGTTGCTGGTGGCAGTACTGGCCATGTTCATTCCGGTACGCTTGTCGGCCCTTGCACCTGCCGAGGTCATAGCCCTCACGGCCATGGCCATTGCGTCACCACAGGACGGCGTCATCAGCGCATTTCATGTGCAGCCGAATGCCATGGTAAAGACCGGCGACAAGCTGTTTTCATTGGACGACAGCGCTTTAACGAGCCGCCGCGAAGTGGCTCGAAGAGCAGTTTCAATTGCCCGCGCTGACTCGCTGGTCGCGCAGCAGCGCGCATTCGACGACCTTAAAAGCAAAGGTGAACTGGCGTCAGCGCTGGGGCGGGTCAGGGAAAAAGAAGCTGAACTGTCGCTCGTTGAAGCGTCACTGAACCGCGTCGTCGTGAAAGCGGAACGAGATGGCATTGCCGTGTTTGCTGACCCCAATGATTGGCTGGGCCGACCGGTGCAAACCGGCGAGCGCGTCATGCAACTGGCAGACCCGCGCGACGCCGGGGTGCTAGTCTGGTTGCCGGTGGCTGACGCCCTGAATCTTGAGGCCGGTGCGCCGATACGCCTGTTTTTGCACACCACACCCCTAAATCCGTTATCTGCCACGCTACTGCAGACGAGTTATCAAGCCGTATTGAGCCCTGAAGGGGTTTCGGCGTATCGGTTACGCGGCCAGTTTGACGGCGGTGTCGACAAGGCCCGCATTGGCTTGCGCGGCACAGCCAGAATCTCGGGTGATTGGGCCATTTTGGGCTATTACCTTTTCAGGCGACCGATTGCTGCCGTGCGTGAATGGACCGGCCTGTGAACATTTTGGACCTTGCACCCGTGTTGCCACCCCTGCGTGAAGGGTTGCCGCCCCTTCGCGAGGAGTTGCGCCTCCTGCCTGCTGCGGCCAATCACGATGGTTCACCCGCGTGGATGGTGCAAGACCCGGTCAACAACCGCTTCTTCCGCATTGGCTGGCTTGATTTTGAAGTCTTGTTGCGCTGGACTCTGGGCAGTGCCAAAGACATCGCTGACGCGGTGAGTTCTGAGACCACACTCAGTGTCGATGAATCAGACGTGGGCGCGTTGCTGTGGTTTCTTGAGCAACACAGTCTGCTCAAAGCCGCTACGCCCCAGGCTGTCATTCGCTTGAGACAGCGCGCTGAACGCCTCAAGAAAAATCCTTACGAGTGGCTTCTGCACCATTATTTGTTTTTCCGTATCCCTTTGCTCCGTCCACAACTTTGGCTGGCAAAACTTTTGCCCTTCGTGGCCTGGATATTTGCACCAGCAACACGCATCGCAGTCGGTGTGTTGACCTTGACCGGCATTTTTTTGGCGGTCCGGCAATGGGAAACCTTCGCCAGTACGGTTGTCGACCACCTGACATGGTCAGGTCTGCTGGGCTATGGCGTGGCGCTTGTTTTTGCCAAGACATTGCATGAAATTGGCCATGCCGTGACGGCAACACGGTATGGCGTGCGCGTCGCACATATGGGGGTTGCCATGCTGGTCATGTTCCCCATGCTGTATACCGACACCGGCGAAAGCTGGAAACTGACCAATCCGCGTCAGCGCCTGGCGATTGCGAGTGCCGGGATCATCACGGAACTTGCACTCGCGGGTCTGGCCACATTGGCCTGGAGTCTGGCACCTGAGGGCTCTCTCAAAAGCGCCATGTTTTTTTTGGCCACCACAAGCTGGCTGCTGACCGTGCTCCTCAACGCCAGCCCTTTCATGCGGTTTGATGGTTATTTCATTCTGACGGATCTGCTTGATTTTCCCAATCTCCACGAGCGGGCTGGTGCGCTGGCGCGCACCTGGCTGCGGCGGACTTTGCTTGGCTTCGAAGAAGCATGGCCGGAACGTGCCCCCGGTCATGGCAACGCCCTTTTGATTGGTTTTGCATTGGCTACCTGGCTCTACCGTCTGGTCGTTTTTTTGGGTATTGCGCTGTTGGTCTATTACTTTTTCTTCAAGCTATTGGGGATTTTTCTCATGGCTGTGGAACTGGTCTGGTTTATCGCCCGCCCGGTGTGGTCTGAACTCCGTGTCTGGCGCCTGCGAAGTCATGAAATCAGGATCAGTCGCAAGGTAATCGCGTTGGCGCTGTTGGCAGTTTTTTTTCTGTTGGCACTTCTTCCTTGGCAGACGAATGTTCGCGGGGTGGGGTGGGTCCATCCAGAGCGCCAGCAGCAAATCTATTCCCCTCTGGCTGGAAAGTTGACCGCACTGCACAAAGAGGGGGAAGTGAAGCAGGGCCAGGTGTTGTTTACTGTGGAGTCGCCCGACTTGCAGATGTCAGAGAAGCGGGCGAGCGGCCTGGCGAATGCCCGCGCCAAGGAGCTTCTGGGCCTGAGTGGATTACCCGACGGTGAAGAACGCAGGTCTCAAGTGCAGACGCAACAAGACATGTTTTTGGCGGAAGCTCGCCTGTTCGAAGGCGAGCAGTCCAGAATGCAATTGACTGCGCCTTTTTCAGGCGTTTTGAGTGATCTGGATCCGCTTTTGGCTCTGGGCGTGTGGGTGCAGCCCCGACAGCCCCTGGCAATCGTCCTGGACCCCTCGCGCTGGATGGTTGAAGCCTATGTGGCTGAAGCCGACGTCCCCAGAGTGCGCCTGGGCGATCCTGCGCGCATCTATCTGGGATTGCGTTCGCTGAATGCTTTGACCGGGCACGTGCAGGAGGTGGACACAACACGGACTACAGCATTGCCGCACAGCTTGCTCGATGCCAATGCGGGTGGGCCGATTGCCACTTTGCGAGCAACGTCAGACGAGCGAAAGCCTGAGCGCGCTCCCAGAGACTCCATTTACCGCGTCAGGATAACGCTGGACAGCCCCCCCGCAGGTCAACAGATGATGCTTTCCGATGTGGTGATTTCGGGTGAGGGGCACGCGTGGCTGCCTGCCATTTTGTCAAGAATGGCAGCGGTTGTGATTCGCGAAAGTGGCTTTTGATTTGAAGCGCGGGCAACACCAGGACATTCTGCGTGCTAGCATCCTTTTGGACTGAAGCCGCACTATCGCCCCACTATTCCCGGATTACATCCGCGCCTGGTGGTGCCTTGAAACGGAAACTGGCCGCATCCATCGGCGCATTGGCCTGGAATGCACTAAAACTCATGCGCGAATTCTGGCCGAAACTGTCCAGAATATCGAGTGACGCCAACAGGCCTAGCCGAAAGCCGATCCGCACACTTTGCACCTGGCCGTCTTTGGTTTTGGGCGTTGCGGTGACCCACTCCAGCCCGTCCTTGTCAGGCGCATCTGTCAATGTGAATTCTGCCTGCAAGGCCCGCAGATCGACCGCCGAGGCAATCAGCGCAGCCGGAGTTGCGCCCAATACTTGCGCCTGCTTGCGGGCGGTGACCTGGTTCAAATCAACGTCATACAGCCAGAGGGTTTGGCCATCCGCCACGATGGCTTGCTCAAAAGGCTTTTTGTACACAAACTTGAATTGACCGGGGCGGGAAAACTCAAAGGTGCCGGTTGATGTTTTAGACCGGGCCACCTGTCCGTCCTTTGTGGGCGCCGTCACCACCTGGGTGAAGTCGGCACGCCCTGTTTTTACCGTTTTTACGAACGTTTCCAGGCTTTCTATCCCTGTAGCCCTTGCTACTATTGAATAGTATGCTACTATTAATATAGTAAACAGGTTTTTCATGCTTACCCTTCAGCGCGCGCTGGCACCAGAATTTCACGTTGCCCACTGGTGCTCATGGCGCTGACCATGCCGGCTTTTTCCATGTCTTCCACCAGCCGGGCGGCACGGTTGTAGCCAATTTTCAAGTGCCGCTGCACCAGCGAAATGCTGGCCTTGCGGTTCTTCAGCACCACCTCTACGGCCTGGTCGTACATCGGGTCTTTTTCACTGCCACCGCCTCCACCCGAACCGTCAACTGAATAGTCATCCTCACCATCCACCGTGCCGCCTTCAAGCACACCTTCGATGTAATTGGGCTCGCCCTGGCTCTTGAGGTACTTCACCACACGGTGCACTTCTTCATCGCTGACAAACGCACCATGTACGCGCACCGGCAGGCCAGTGCCGCTGGGCATGTAGAGCATGTCGCCCATGCCCAAAAGCGCTTCGGCACCCATCTGGTCCAGGATGGTACGGCTGTCAATCTTGCTGCTGACTTGAAACGCGATTCGCGTTGGGATGTTGGCCTTGATCAGGCCGGTGATCACGTCAACGCTGGGCCGTTGTGTTGCCAAAATCAGATGAATGCCTGCAGCCCTTGCCTTCTGTGCCAAACGTGCTATCAATTCTTCAATTTTCTTGCCCACCACCATCATCAGGTCGGCCAGCTCATCGATGACGACAACAATATGCGGCAGGCGCTCCAGTGGCTCGGGCGCTTCAGGCGTCAGGCTGAACGGGTTGTATTCAAATCCGCCGCGCGCTTTGGCCTCGTCAATCTTGGCGTTGTAGCCGGCCAGGTTGCGCACGCCCATTTTGCTCAAGAGTTTGTAGCGACGCTCCATCTCGGCCACGCACCAGGTCAAGCCGTGTGCGGCCTGGCGCATGTCGGTGACCACCGGGGCTAGAAGATGCGGAATGCCTTCATAGACCGACATTTCCAGCATCTTCGGGTCGATCATCAAAAGCCGCACATCGCGCGCTTCAGCCTTGTACAGCAGGCTCAAAATCATGGCGTTGATGCCGACCGACTTGCCCGAGCCGGTGGTGCCTGCCACCAGCACGTGCGGCATTTTGGCCAGGTCGGCCACCACCGGGTTGCCGATGATGTCTTTGCCCAGACCCATGGTCAGCAGGGACTTGGCTTCGTTGTAGATTTGCGAGCCCAAAATCTCGGACAGCTTGATCGACTGGCGCTTGGCGTTTGGCAACTCCAGCGCCATGTAGTTCTTGCCGGGGATCGTCTCCACGACGCGGATCGAGACCAAGCTTAAAGACCGCGCCAGATCTTTGGCCAGACTGACGATTTGTGAGCCTTTGACGCCCGTCGCCGGTTCAATTTCATACCGCGTGATCACCGGCCCCGGGTGCGCCAGCACCACCCTCACTTCGACACCAAAGTCTTTGAGCTTTTTCTCGATCATGCGGCTGGTCATCTCCAGCGTCTCGGGGGCCACGGTTTCCTGGCGCACCTGTGCGCCATCAAGCAAATCCACCAGCGGCAGCTTGCTGTCGGGCAGCTCCGTGAACAAAGGCTTTTGACGTTCTTTGGCGACGCGCTCACTCTTGGGCAATTCCACCAGGATGGGCTCCAATCTGACCGGGACCGGGTGGTGCACGGCGATCTCCTCACGCTCCTCGATCACCACCTCTTCGCGTTCGCGCGCAGCCAGTTGACCCAACACGAGATCCTGTGCAATTTCGCGCTTGGAGCGCCGTGACTCAATTTGCGTGTCAAGCCATCCACCCATTCGCTCAGACACATGTCCCCAGGAAAAGCGGAAGACCAGCGCAGAGCCCAGGACACCCAAGGCAATCGCCACCAAGCCAGACCCCGCAAATCCCAACCATTTGACACTGGCCGGGCCGACCAGATAGCCCAAGGCCCCGCCAGCATGCCCCGGCAAAAATGTGGACTCAAACCGGTAAATGCGTGACCACTCCAGCGCCGTGCTGGCACACAGCAAAACGATGAGGCCCAACCAGAAGCCGGCACGGCTGGATGTCAGCCTGGTGGTCAGAGAACCACCGCGCGATGTGTCTCCAGAGTGCGGTTCCTGGCCACGCATCCAGTGCGCAAGTGCCGACAGCCACGCCCGAACGCCCGCCGCAAAGCACCACCAGACCGACAGGCCCAGCACGAAATAGCTGATATCAGCCAGCCAAGCACCGAGTTTTCCAGCGCGGTTGGCAATTGCGCCACCACCACCCGAGGTGGACCAGGCCGCATCCAGGCCTGAGTAGCTGGCCATGGCGAGCAGCCACAAAACCAGCAATACAAGGCCGCCAAACAGGCCCAGCTCACTGGCAAAGCGTACCCAGCCCGAGCGGCCCGGAAGAGTGTCAGAACGGGAAGAATTCAGCGTGTTGAGTGAATAGGTCATAAATCAGGTGATGTCAGTTCAACGCGGAACTGATCGCCGTTCCTTCACCCAGATGGCACCGTCTTCACGGGTTTCAATAAAACCCTGCTCTTCAAAATCCTTCATCACCCGGCTCACCATTTCGCGCGAGGCCCCCACCATTTTGGCAATGTCCTGGCGCGAAATTTTGTCGCGAATAATTCTGATGTTGTCAGGGCCTGGAACGCCACTTTCCAGCAGCGCATTGGCGACCCGGCTGCATACGCCCATCAACGCGAGTGATTCAATTTTTCGGTCTGCATTGCGCAAGCGCCCCACCAGCCCCTTCATCACGGCCGACACAGTTGAATGGTTTTCGAGCAGGCACCGCGCAAAGTCGTGACCGCCGAGAACCAGCGCGTCGGTCTGGATTTCGGCTTCAACGCTGGCGGAGTGGGGTGCCTGGTCAATCAGGCTCATCTCACCGATATAGTCACCCGGCTGCAGCGTTGCGAGGATCACCTCGCGTGCCGTGCGGTCGGTCACCACAACCCGGGCACGCCCTGCCAGAATGATGTACAGGGCATCACATTTTTTTCCTTGCTCCACCAAGAGCTCGCCACGCTTGAAGCGGCGCTTTCCCACCGCATCGGCCAATGACTCGGCCTGAGTTGGTGTCAGCATGGCAAAAAGCGGAACCCGCCGGATCAGGTCAAGATTAGTCAGCATCGACATTGGATAATCCTCTACAGAAAGCAATTTTTTATAATTGCGTTGTCCCCGAATCACGCCAAACAAGCCGCCAAAAAAACTGTCGTTGAAGCGTCCCGTTTCGACCCAAACTGTACACGGCCTGTAAACCCAAAATATTCGGCATTTAAGAGTTTTCAAAAAAGGTTATCAATATGTCCACATCCAAGCACGCCAAAGTACTGATTCTCGGCTCCGGACCGGCCGGTTATAGCGCCGCAGTCTATGCCGCCCGTGCCAACCTTAATCCTGTACTGATCACTGGCATTGCTCAAGGCGGGCAACTCATGACCACCACAGATGTTGACAACTGGCCCGCAGATGTACACGGCGTGCAGGGGCCAGACCTGATGCAGCGGTTTCTGGAACATGCCCAGCGCTTCAACACGGAAATCATCTTTGACCACATCAACGCAGTGGACCTGGGCAAACGCCCTTTCACTCTCAAGGGCGACAGCAGTGGATACACCTGCGATTCGCTGATCATTGCGACCGGTGCCTCGGCCAAATACCTCGGTCTGCCGTCCGAGACCGCTTTCATGGGCCGCGGCGTCTCGGGCTGTGCCACCTGCGACGGCTTTTTCTACCGCAACGAAATTTGCTGTGTAGTGGGCGGCGGCAACACGGCGGTGGAAGAGGCGCTCTACCTGTCCAACATTGCCAGCAAAGTCTACTTGGTGCACCGGCGCGACAAATTCAAGGCAGAGGCCATTCTGATCGACAAGATGATGGAGAAAGTGGCAGCGGGCAAGATTGAGCTTAAAAC
>JANMVO010000225.1:0-3640 GCA_031392805.1 Rhodoferax sp.
ATCAAGCATTTGGTACCCAAAGCGAACAGTATTGGGTCAGGTCTTGCATTCATATTTTTTCCACGCTTTTTTTCAAAGCCCGACTCACAGTCGCATAGTGAATATCAAATGCCTCCGCAATCTCCTTCATGCTGTAGCAGCCCGTAACGTAGGCCAGCACGATGGCCGGGTTGCGCGCTGGCATGGCTGCAAACCGGGCCAGCGGCGGCGCTGAAGCGCGGCGTTGCAGACGCGGTATCTCTGCATCAGCTGAAAGTCTGGTGGCGATTTTTTCACCAATAAGCTCAACAAATTCGGCATTACCCAAATACATCTGGCCCTGCAGTTGCTGCCACACGCTGGGCAAATTCACGCCGGCCCGGACGTGATTGACGTAAGCAGCCACAGCGGCCTTCGGGCTATTGCCAAACTGCGACATCAGCCACCGCACATGCAACCAGGGCGGCGGCGCAATGCGGCCCAGCATGGCCTGGTGGCTGCTCCAGGGCGAGTCCTCCGGCAAGTCGCAGATCCCTGCCCGCACGGGGCCGCGTGCCGCCAGGGCACGCGCCCGCGCGCGCAGCGTCTGCGCCGAGATGCACTCTGGCCTGACCGGCTTGCGCAGCAGCTGACCGATGAATATCGAGGCTTCGCTGCCCGACATCGGCAAGCTGGTGTGGCGCGACAAGCCCGCTGCCTGTGCCGATGTGGCACGCGTGGCGGACATGTGGAGTGCCTTGCTGCAGGAACACGGCGGACCCATGCTGTTTGGAGAGTTCTGCATCGCCGACGCCTACTTCGCACCGGTCTGCATGCGCCTGAAGACCTACGCCCTGCCCGTGCCACCGGCCATTGCCGCCTATGTGGACCGTGTCTGCGCCCTGCCTGGCGTCAAGGGCTGGATAGACGGCGCGCTGGCTGAACAGGATTTCGTGGATTTTGAGGAGCCTTACGGCTGGTGCGGTGAAAGCAAGCGTCCATAATCAATAATGGACACCGTCAGCGGCGAGAAACGATCCTGGATCATGTCCCGGATCAAAGGCAAAAACACCCAACCTGAACTGTTGGTGCGCAAATTTGTCTTTTCGCTGGGGTTGCGGTACCGCCTCCATAGCCCGCATTTGCCCGGAAAACCTGACATGGCGCTTGCCAAGTTCAAAAAAGCGATTTTTGTGAACGGCTGCTTTTGGCACGGGCATGGCGGCTGCGCAAAATGGAGGCTGCCAAAAACCAATCGCGGCTATTGGCAGGCTAAGATAGGGCGCAATCGCGAGCGGGACGCTAAAAACCTCCTCGCGCTGAGAAAAATAGGCTGGAAAACACTGGTGCTCTGGGAGTGCGAGTTGTCCGACCCCATGAAATCTGGCCAAAAAATATTGAGGTTCGTCAGTGCTTAATTTTTATGAATTTTTTGCAGGCGGGGGGATGGCCCGGCTTGGGCTCGGGTCCGCGTGGAACTGCTCGTTCGCCAATGATTTTGATGCTAAAAAAGCCGCTGCCTACCGGCTCCACCATGGCAATGCAGCAATGCATGTTGGCGACATTGCAGCGTTGAAAGCTTCCGACCTGAAAGGCGAGGCTGACCTGGCCTGGGCTTCGTTCCCGTGCCAAGACCTTTCGCTCGCCGGCCAAGGCAGAGGCCTTGAAGGCTCACGCAGCGGGACTTTCTGGTCATTTTGGCAATTGATGGATGGCTTGAAAAGGGAAGGCCGGCCGCCTTCAATCATTGCGCTTGAAAATGTCTGCGGCGCAATCACCTCGAACCACGGGCGCGATTTTTCGGAACTGGTGCGGGCGGTATGTGATTTGGGCTACCGGGTTGGATGCCTTGTCATTGACGCAGCGTACTTTGTTCCGCAGTCGCGGCCCAGGCTCTTCATGCTGGCGGTCGGTCCCAATGTCCAGCTGCCCACCGACGCATTGAGGTCCGACCCCAGCAGTTTGTGGCATCCAAGAAACTTGGTAGAGGCCAAGTTCATGCTGCCCAAGCCGCTCCAAGACAAATGGCTCTGGTGGAACCTTGCATTGCCGCCGGAACGCCGCAACGTGTTTGCCGACTTGATTGAGCCAGAACCCTTGGGCGTGGCATGGAATTCAGATGAAAAGACGCAGGCGCTGCTGGCAAGCATGTCAGTGCTCAACCGTGAGAAAGTCAAAGCCGTCCAACAAGCCAGGCGTTTGCGCATCGGCGCACTGTACAAGCGCACTCGAGGTGGCGTCGTCCGCGCGGAAGTCCGGTTTGACGACATTGCAGGATGCCTGCGCACGCCCAGTGGCGGCTCAAGCCGCCAAACCATCCTGGTCGTCGAAGGCGCCAGCGTGCGGTCAAGGCTGCTGTCCGCCAGGGAAGCGGGCCGGTTGATGGGTTTGCCGGAACACTACGAGCTGCCGCAAAAATACAATGACGCCTACCATTTGGTTGGCGATGGCCTTGTGGTGCCTGCCGTGGCGCATTTGGCGGACCACCTGATCACGCCCATCGCACAGGCCAACCAGCAGGCCACACTGGCGTTCGCCGCGTGACGGCAAAGCGCTCCAAACCGATCAGGAGTGCAGCGGGGCCGCCGTTTGAAACCTCGGAGTTGCGCAAGTCGCTGACGTCATTCCTGACCCAGCCCGCCGCCGACCCGCACAGTGGCAGCCAGCGACGATTGGGCAATTTCAAATTCGGGGTGTATGCCTTCTACGACTACGACGGCGAGCCAATTTACGTGGGGCAAACCAACGAGAAGCTCAGCACGCGCATCCGCAGGCATTTGACCAACCAGCGAACCGACGCCGTTGCCATGAAAGTGCTGGACCCGTTCGAAGTCCGTGAAATTGAGGTGTGGCCTTTGCCACACCATCAGCAAAAAGACAAAAGCGACCTTGAGGCAAAAGCTGAATTGGACTGGCTGGAGTCTACGGTCTTCCAAATGCTGCTCAAAAAATCACGGTTCAAGGCGGTGTTGAACGAAAAAGAACCGCCCTCGGTTCTGAGCGCTAAATTTTCGATGCCACCAAGCTGGCGTGGCAGTATCGTCAGCAGCGAAGTTTTCGCCCTGCGTTCGCATCCGGACACGCGAATCGCCAGGCGCGCAGAGACGCTTTCACTGTTAGCCAAAGTCATCAGCGAACGGCAAGTTCAAAAAGGCTTGCGCAACACGTTGCCCACGCAATCCAGACGCCTGGAGTGGTTGGCACAGACCCGGCTCGACGCGCTTCATGACCAGCCAGAAGCGCCAGACGACGTTGACGAATAGGGCAAGCCTTGCGCTTCGATCACTCAGCCAGCAAGCCGTTTTGACGGCGCGTAGGCTGAACAGGATTTTTTGGATTTTGAGGCCTATCGTTTGACAATGCCAATGGGCTTATCCGCCGCAACCGGATTTTGAGAGGTAAATCGGCCTCTAGCCCGCGTTCATATTGCATATTATGCTATTTTTTCAGGAGTAATTGAGCCAATCCAGCCCGTCTCCGGTGCAAACCCACCGTTGTCCACGTCACACAGCACACCGCGTCCGCTGGCTTTCTCGCTGACCGCAATCACGCGGTAGCCGTTGAGGTCCACCGCGATACGTTTGCAACGCAAGCCCTAAACTTGCTTCATGCAAATTTATCTGGTGGGCGGGGCTGTGCGGGATGCTTTACTGGGCCTGCCGGTGCAAGACCGCGACTGGGT
>JANMVO010000281.1:0-3486 GCA_031392805.1 Rhodoferax sp.
CCCTCACGGAGCCTTTTCTATTTGTCTACATTTCCAATCAAGCCGCGCTAAACACCGCCTTGGTCTCCAGAAACTCTTCAAACCCCAACGCACCCCACTCGCGGCCCAGGCCGGACTGTTTGTAGCCGCCGAAAGGTGCGCTGGGGTCGCCGCCCGCGCCGTTCAAATGCACGTTGCCGGTGCGCAGTTGCGCGGCAATCACACGGGCTGCGTCGGGTGTGGCGGCATAGACGTAGCCGGACAGGCCGTAGGGCGTGTCGTTGGCGATGCGCACGGCTTCATCAATGCCGGTGTACGGAATCATGCACAGCACGGGGCCAAAGATTTCCTGGCGCGCGATGTCCATCTGGTTGTTGACGTTGCTGAATATCGTGGGCCGGGCGAAGAAGCCATGGGCCTGATCCGCAGGCCGCCCGATGCCGCCAGCCACCACTTTGGCACCCTCTTCCACGCCGCGCGCTATCATCTTTTGTACCCGCTCAAACTGCATGCCGTTGGCCAGCGGGCCCATGGTGGTGTCGGCAGCTGCCGGGTCGCCGACCTTGATTTTGGCGATAACTTCTGCGGCAATCGCTTCTGCCTCGACCAGGCGCGTGGCGGGCACCAGCATGCGCGACGGTGCGTTGCAGCTCTGGCCGGTGTTGGTCATCATTGACATCACGCCGTGCTTGACGGCTGCCGCCAGATCGGCGTCTTCGGTGATGATGTTGGCGGATTTGCCGCCCAGTTCCAGCGCGACCTTCTTGATGGTTTCGGCAGCGGCTTTGGAGATCAGCACACCAGCGCGGGTGGAGCCGGTAAACGAGACCATGTCCACTTCCGGGTGCGACGACAGGGCCGCGCCCACGCCCGGGCCGTCACCATTGACGAGGTTGAACACGCCTGCGGGCACACCGGCCTCGTGCAGAATCTCGGCAAGGATGAAGGCTGTCAGCGGTGCCAGTTCGCTGGGCTTGAGCACCATGGTGCAGCCGGTGGCCAGCGCGGGGGCGATCTTGCAGGTCATCTGGTTCATGGGCCAGTTCCAAGGCGTGATCAGTGCGCACACCCCCACGGGCTCGCGCACGATCCGGGTGGTCTTTTGCATGCGCTCAAACTCAAATTCAGCCAGCACTTTGCTGGCGACGATGAAGTGGCCTAACCCCGCCGGGGCCTGTGCGCGTTTGGCCAGTTTTTCCAAAGGCGCGCCCATTTCCTGCGAGATGGCAAAGGCTACGTCATCCATGCGTCTCTTAAAGACGGCAATGATGGACTGCAGCAGTTCCTGGCGTTGTGAAACCGGCATGACCGACTGCGTCGCAAAGGCCTTGCGTGCCGCCATCACCGCGCGGTCTGCGTCCGCTGCGGTGCCGATTGAAATGGTGCCTAGCGATTGTTCTGTGGCCGGGTTGATGACGGCCATAGTGCGGGCCTGGCTGCCTGTCTGCAGTGGCTTGACCCAGGCGCCGTCGATGTAGAAGTTGGTGTAGTCGTGCATGAAGGTGTCCTCTCGATAAATGACTTGGATGGTGACGGGGATGGTGACGGCGATGATGACGCCAATGATGACGCAACCGTGACGCTGAAATCGGAACTACAGTGGCATTGTGCATGGGAATGCTGCACCAACGCGGCCCGAGCGCGTTTTTTCAGGACGGTTCCCTCACTGGCTCTTCCCCAGCGGCGCTGTGTGTGTCAAGGGGTCTGTCGTGGGGTATGCCATGAGCCACGTCCGCAGAAAGTCGGTGCGCCAGTGCCATTACATGATGTGGATGTATGGCTTTGAGCTTGTGGTCGCTCCACACCTGGCGCCAGCGCCGCGAGCCAGGCAATCCATGGCGCAGTCCCAGCATGTGGCGGGCAATCGCGCCCCAGGGCGTGCCGTGCGCTGTGGCCTCACGCGCCATGTAGTCACACATTTGCTGCTCCACTGCTTCACGGGTCATTGCTTCGACAGGCTCAGCACGAACGGTCTTTGGCTCAACGCGAACACCCTTTGCCTCAAGAAGAGCTGAATTCAGATCGAGACTGACCGGAAGCGGCTGCCTAAGGGCGCAATCAAAAAACGCCGCGTCCCATTCGCTCAGCCACCATGGGTTGTGATATGCCTCCCGGCCCAGCATGACACCGTCCACATGCTGCAACTGCTCAGTCACTTGGGCACTGTTGGTGATGCCGCCATTGATGCAAATGCTAAGGTGTGGAAACTCGGCTTTGAGCTGGTGCACCATCGCGTAACGCAGCGGCGGCACCTCGCGGTTGGCTTTGGGCGACAAACCCTTGAGCCAGGCGTTTCGCGCATGGACGATGAAGGTTTGGCAACCGGCTTCACTGACGGTCCCCACAAAATCGCGCACGAAGGCGTAACTCTCGGTTTTGTCGATGCCAATGCGGTGCTTCACGGTGACTGGCACCTTGCCCGGGTCCACCACATCCAGCATCGCCTTCACGCAATCGGCCACCAACTGGGGCTCGGCCATCAGGCACGCGCCAAAAGCGCCGCGCTGGACGCGCTCGCTGGGGCAACCGCAGTTCAGGTTGATCTCGTCATAGCCCCACTGCTGGCCCAGCCTGGCGGACTGCGCCAGCTCGGCAGGATCGCTGCCCCCCAACTGCAGTGCAAGCGGGTGTTCTTCAACATTGAACTGAAGGTGCCGCGCAATGTCGCCATGCAGCAAGGCTCCGGTCGTCACCATCTCGGTGTACAGCAGCGCGTGGCGTGACAGCAGGCGATGGAAGTAACGGCAATGCCGGTCTGTCCAGTCCATCATTGGGGCGACACTTAATCGATATCTCCTCTGGAGATCTGCTTCTCCAATGAAAACTGTATCTTTGGCGCCTATTTGATTCACGTTGATTTACCAATTTTTAGCAGATTTAGTTCTATTGGTTCTACATTTAATGCTACAAAACTTCATATAGCACTCCAATGGGTTCAATTGTCTCACGCAAGCGCAAAAACGGCACCATCGGTCACACCGCCCAGATCTGGCTAAAGGATGGCGGCAAGACCATTTTCACTGAGTCGCAGACCTTCGACCGTAAGCCCGCAGCCCTGGTCTGGTTGAAGAAGCGGGAGACCGAACTTGCCGTGCCTGGTGCACTGATCAAGTCAATCGACCGGCTGCTGAAGGACGTGATTGACAAATACAACGCGGACAAGCTGCGCCCGCACGGCAAGACCAAAGACCAGGTGCTTCGCTCCATTAAGAATGCCGAAATTGGAGACCTACACTGCTCGGAGATCACCAGCCAGGAGCTGGTGAAGTTCGCCCAGACCATCGATGCGCAGCCGTCCACACGGGGCAACTACATGTCGCACCTTGCTTCAGTTTTTAGTGTAGCCAGGCCAAGCGTGGGGCTACCCACTAGCCCTACCTTCGCAATTCTGACCTCGCATTTTCTGTTCGCCGCGCGCCAAGCCGCAGGAATGCTGGTTCTGGCTTTTTATTTCATTTTGGATATACTACATGAAGGAACATGCATATATTCGAGAGAGAAGTCAGC
>JANMVO010000325.1:0-4385 GCA_031392805.1 Rhodoferax sp.
AATGGTCTCCACCGCGCAGGACTATGCCCGCTTCCTGCAGATGATGCTCAATGGCGGCATCCTCGACGGCAAGCGCTACCTGAGCCCAAAAACCATCGAGTACATGACCTCCGATCACCTCGGCACCAGCGTGTCGACCGGCGCGTTCTATCCAGCGGGGCCGGGTTATGGTTTCGGGCTGGGGTTTGCCGTGCGCAAAGTCAGTGGTGAAGCTTCCTCTAACGGATCGGCGGGCGACTACTACTGGGGCGGTGCTGGCGGCACCTACATGTGGGTCGATCCCAAGACCAATATGTTCGTGGTCCTGATGATGCAGGCGCCCACGCGCACCGATTACAAATCGATCTTGCGCAACATGGTTTACGCGGCGGTCGAGAAATAGCGCGACGCAAAGCCACTTCAAATTTTTAATACAGAACAAATGCCGTATGCACGGTAATCTGCTCTTATTGCCCGCCGCGCCAACCTAGACACTCGGAAACCGCTTATGTCGCCTGAATGGAACTTTGCCGATGTATGGGAAACGGTGGCGCAGACCGCGTCCGGCAACATCGCGCAGGTGCATGGCGAGCGCCGCATCACGTGGTGCGAGTTCGACGCGCGCGCCAACGGCATTGCCTGGACCTTGCTGCAAGCCGGGTGCGCCCGGCAAGGCAAGGTGGCGCTTTACCTGCACAATGGCCCCGAATACCTTCAGTCTGCTTTTGCCTGCATGAAGGCCGCATTCGTGCCGGTCAACACCAACTACCGCTACCAGCAGGACGAGCTGCATTACCTTTGGGATAACGCCGATGCCGTGGCCGTGATTTTTCATGGCGCTTTTGCTGGCACCGTGGATGCCGTGCGAGCACGCTGCAGCAAGGTGCGGCTGTGGCTTCATGTGGACGACGGATCAACGCCTTGCCCCGCGTGGGCCGTACCCTATGAAGCATCGGCCCTGTCGCATCTGACGCCCGTCGAGGCACCCTGGGGCCGGTCGGGGGATGACCAAATCCTGATCTACACCGGCGGCACCACCGGCCGACCGCGCGGCGTGATGTGGCGTCAGCATGACCTTTATGTTTCATCCAACACCACCGGCGACCCGGCGCAGGCGGATCTGGCCTTTGTGCGCGAGCGCGTCGCCCGAATGCAGGACGAAAAAAGCGCACCCCCCATTGGCTTGCCCGCTGCGCCGCTGATGCATGGCACGGCCTACGTCTTTGCCAGCGCCATTCTCAACCGCGCCGGCAGCGTCGTCACGCTGACGGGCACGCAGTTCGACGTGGCGGAACTGCTCAGCGCCATACAGGCCGGGCCTGTGAGCGACCTCTGTATTGTCGGTGACGCATTTTGCAGGCCTATGGTGGATGCGCTGGACGCTGAGCCAAACCGGTGGAATATCGCCTGTTTGAAGGCCGTGTCGTCTTCGGGAATGATGTGGGGCAACGCCAACAAGGCACGCCTGCTGGAACACGCACCCCACGCGGTGCTGATTGATTTTCTGAACAGCAGCGAGGCCAGCGGCATGGGCCGGGCGATTTCGTCGAAAGGCCGCGCCAGCCCCGCGGCGCGCTTCAAGCTTGGCAAAAACGCGTTTGTCATAGATGCCGGCAATCGGCCTGTGCTGC
The DNA here is from genome assembly GCA_031392805.1 of Rhodoferax sp. Classification (GTDB taxonomy): domain Bacteria; phylum Pseudomonadota; class Gammaproteobacteria; order Burkholderiales; family Burkholderiaceae_C; genus JANYCG01. The sequence continues at coordinate 1,611 of JANMVO010000325.1, forward strand.
CAGGCAGCGGCATCGCCGGACGCATAGCAGTCGGTGGCAACGTGCCGCTGGGATACTACGGCGATCCCGACAAAACCGCCGCCACCTTTCCTGTGATTGATGGCATACGCTGCGCCGTGCCCGGTGACTTTGCGATGGTCGAAGCGGATGGGTCCATCACCCTCCTGGGACGCGGCTCGGTCAGCATCAATACCGGCGGGGAAAAAGTTTTCCCGGAAGAAGTCGAAGAGTGCATCAAACTGCTGCCCGAGGTGCGTGATGCCGTGGTGGTGGGCGTGCCCGACGACCGGTTTGGCGAAACGGTGGCTGCGGTGGTCGAGCTGGCGGACGGCCAGAGCGTCGATGCGCAAGCCGTGACCGCGCATGTCCGTGCCCGGCTGGCCCGTCACAAGGCACCGCGGCATGTGATGGTGGTGGCGTCCATCGGTCGTGGCCCCAACGGCAAGGCCGATTACATGGCGCTGCGCAAGCGCGTGGCCGATTGGCTTTTGGCTGACACGGTGGTCGCAACACCACTGGCCCAACAAGGAAAGTAATTCGAATGTCCCAAATTCTTGTTGAGCAACACGACGGCATCGCCATCGTCACGCTGAACCGCCCCGAAAAACGCAATGCGATGTCGCCGGAAATGCTGGTCCGGCTGGCGCAGTTCTGGAAAGAGATTGCTGACGACCATTCGGTGCGCGTGGTGGTGGTGACCGGTGCTGGCGACCAGGCGTTTTCGTCCGGCGGCGACATGGGCAGCCTGATTCCCCTGATGATGAGGACCCGCGCGCCGCAGGGTGAGTGGGAAGAACGCTTTGCCGCAGACCGCAAACAACTGGGTGCAGCGCTGCTGCGTAACGCGACTTTTTTCAAACCCGTGATTGCCGCGATCAACGGGCATGCCCACGCCGGTGGCGCGGAGTTTGTCATGAGCACCGACCTGCGCGTCATGTCAAGCGAAGCCACCATAGGCGTGACCGAGGTACGCCGTGGCCTGATTGCCAGTGGCGGCTCCCTGGTGCGCATGGCGCGCCAGGTGCCATGGGCGCACGCCATGGAACTGCTGCTGCTGGGGGAGCCAGTCAGCGCGCAACAGGCGCTGGCAATGGGCCTGGTCAACCGCGTGGTGCCACCCGGTCAGGTGATGGCGACGGCGCTCGATTTGGCGCGCCGCGTCAGCCTGGGCGCGCCGGTGGCACTCGAAAAAACCAAGGAAGTGATGGTGCGCTCCAGCGGCCTGCCGCTGGAACAAGCCTTTGCAATAGAAACCCAGTGCACCAAAGAGAACGCCGCTATGGACGACGCCAAAGAGGGGCCGCGCGCCTTCATGGAAAAGCGGCCACCGGTGTTTCGCGGAAGGGCAGCAAAATGACTTTACTCAAAGGAATCCGGGTGGTGGAAATGGGCCTGTGGGTAGCCGGACCTGCGGCGGGTGGCATTCTGGCCGACTGGGGCGCTGAAGTGGTGAAGATAGAGATGCCCAAGGGGGACCCGATGCGCAAGCTGTTCGGCGCACTCTCGGGCTCCAAAGAAGACCGCTGTCCGCCTTTTGATCTGTACAACCGTGGCAAGAAGAGCATCGCACTCGACGTGAACCACCCGGACGGCACGGCGCTGGCCCAGCGTCTGGTGGCCACCGCCGACGTATTCATCACCAACATGCGGCCGCAGTTTCTGGAACGGATTGGGCTGGACCATGCAACGCTTTTGGCCAGGCATCCAAAGCTGGTCTATGCAAGCCTGACGGCCTATGGGCTTGAAGGGCCGGACCGCGATGCGCCGGGCTACGACATGGCGGCTTACTCGGGACGCAGTGGCCTGGCCGAGCGCGCCACGCCACCGGGCGCATCGCCACCCGTGCTGCCGGGCGGTTTAGGTGACAACGTCACGGCCATCACGATGGTGTCGGGCATCATGGGCGCACTGTTCAACCGTGAGCGCACCGGCAAGGGCCAGTTGGTTTCAACCTCGCTGCTGCGCACCGGCATTTACAGCATTGGAATGGACGTAGCCACACGCGTCGGCCTGGGCCGGATTGCAGCAGCGTCGTCGCGCAGCAAACCGCAGAACCCGCTGATGAATTCTTACCGCGCCAGCGACGGCAAATGGTTGTGGCTGGTGGGTGCGGAATCAGAGCGCCATTGGCCCGGCATGGTGGCGGCCCTGGGCGAACCCGGGTTGCTAAGCGACGAGCGCTTCACCACGCCGCGCGAACGCCGGCGCAACGCCGAGGCGCTGGTGTTGGCGATTGACGCACTCACAGCGCGCCACACGCGTCAGGAATGGGCCGATATTTTTCGCCTGCATGAGGTCTGGTGGGCGCCAATCAACTCGGTCGACGATCTGTTGCAAGACCCACAGGTGCTGGCGTGCGGCGCCTTTGTCAACGTGCCGGTGCACCTTGGGCAGGCGACGCCCGAGAGCTTCAACGGGGTTGCCACGCCGGTGGATTTTGGCGGTACGCCAGTTGGCCCGGCCGGCCCGCCGCCGGGCGTGGGAGAGCATGCCGACGAGTTGCTGCGCGCGCTAGGCATCGACGAGGTGGAACTCAAGCGCCTGCGTGACGCAGCAGTCCTTGCTTGATGCAGCCTGAAACATGCGGGCCGCACGCTGCGGCGACGCCCATCCACAAAGGAGGCTCAAAATGATCATGAGCGGAAATTTCGAAGCCGCGCGGACGCACCGCCAGGCAGTGACCATTCTTACCGGCGACGTGTATGGCCGCACCAACATCATCGCTGGCGGGGGCATAGCCGATGGGCCGCATGCCTATCTCATCGACCAGCCACC
>JANMVO010000329.1:0-3105 GCA_031392805.1 Rhodoferax sp.
GCCAAAGCGCTGGAGGCCGACATTGAAAACATCCTTTCAAATTTCGGTACAAAGTTTTGCTTCAGCTTTTAACAAACTTAACTTAAGTACTAGAGCTTACGACAGGTGCCCGCCACACCCTTATAAGGGATAGAAAATTCCATTTTGGCTCAGATTGCAGTTACGAACCAGCTACGCCCGCAGTAACCTAAGCCTTAGTCGGCAAAGGTAGGTGCAGGCAATGTAAGAAAGTTGTCCAGCAATTCGATGAATTTTTGAAGGTATGGAATTCGCGCCGGCAATACGGCAAATATTTCTAAATAGTCCAGCGCGTTTGTGGTCCTTACGCTGCCCTTTTCGTATCTGATGTTTGCTAGCTGGTAACAAGCGTCTAGGTCAATTGCCGGGGTGGGTCGAAGCGATAGATCGTCCGCAGACGGGTCGAAGCCAAGCGACAACCTAATGGCCTCAATTTTTATTACTGGATCTATACGTTCGAAATGAGTGACCTCTGATAAGAACCAAGCTTCAACTTCCATAGCGCACAATATGAATTCAACGGGCGCGAGGCTAGTCTTCAACCGGGTGCGAAGACCTTGCTCCAGCTGAGGGATTTCCGCTCGCTGAAAATCTGGCCTCACATCTCGCATACCGATGATTATCGAATATCCAGCTTTCGTTAGTCCCTCATGCTCTTCGACAATTCTAGATTTAACTTGATGATCACCTCCGCAGTCGAAAATCAAGGCATAGAATTTTGTTTCAGATACTCTGCTTTTGCCTTCCAAAATAATCATCTTCCGAGGCACTGTGCTTCCGCCAACAATGCGCCGTGTTTCTATGGTGACATTGTTCTTGCCCGCCAACTCCTCAAGCAACTTTGCGACGAATCTGAGTTCGGTTTGCCCTTCAACGAAGACCGCAAGCCGCTGCACGTTAATGCACCACTTCTTCTGATGTGTTGATAAAGTCCATTTCGAGGAATGAAAAATTGCTTAGGCCCGTGAATCTGAATGATTCAAAGATTTCTCGGGAATTAGCGGCATTCCTAACGCGAACAGTGTTCTTGTCGCGTTGCAATAGTGACCATTCATCAAGAGGGACGTGATTCATCACGAATCGATCATTGGTTGACATAATTAGCTGGACATCGGAGGCTTCTGCCTTGTGCCTCAGCAATTCTATAAGCTTGCACGAGCGATCAAAGTCGAGCCCCTCGCCAATATCATCAACAAGAATAGTCGCCCCCGAATTGCTGAGCTGGCAGTAGTTAATGTGAATTAGTAGTGACACAACTCTGAACATGCCCTGAGACATGCTCACCTGATCGGTGATTCCAGGCATACCAGTTTCCTTGACATTGAGGCCTACAAGTTCACCCGGCGCTTGTGATACGTCGAATGATATCGGTGCGCCAATGTTGATAGACTCAATGTCATAACCAGCCTGCGCCAAGTCTTGAATCAGCGAGGATGTAAATATTTCGCCATACTTGGTGAACGCCAGCCTGAATAGTCCAACCACCATGTTTTGGTCCCGATCATCTGCGTGACGACCGCCCGGGACTAAGATCGCAAAATGCTCCTTGCCCAATTGAGTCCCGAACGTATAGTGCCTAAGCGTTGACGCCCATCGATAAAGTGGTTCTAGAAATGGATGCTGAATTGCATCCCGACGCGTAACTGCTGCTAAGCTAGAAGGTGGAGTTTGAAATTCCAACGACTGGCCGAGCTTTTCTGCTCGAATATTTCCGATGCCGCCTTGCCCTCTCGAAAGTACAGTTTCCGAGTCAACTTTGATCTCCTCGGATATGACTTCTTGATTTTGAATTGAGTACTTATATTCGTAAAGTCTCGAGCCATCCCTAAAGACACAGGCGTACGTTCCTGTCTTGGCAAGCGGGTGTCCTGAAAGGTGCCTTGCCAGTCCAGCAATGACATTCAGGGTTCGGGACTTTCCCGTAGCGTTTTTCCCGACAAGCAGGTTTCTTTGCCCCAATTCGAGCCCGACGAGCTTCCATTCTTGGGGTGATCCGACATGTTCGGAATAGTCGATGCGCTGCAGTCTCATGAGGGGCTCCATAGCAATGCACGCGGCGAATCGAAGCGGGCCCGCCGGTTGATCTGGGCATTGTGACGTATGGCTAGACGGCATCAGCGCTTTTGCATCTGGGGGCGGCAGCCTCGAGGAAAGCAGGCTGCGCAGCAGCGGCGGAAGCACCCCGCATTCAGGGCGCGCTGCATCGCACCCATTGAACCGCCCCCATCCAGGATTCTCAAGGTCATGACAGCACCCCAGTGGGCGTTGGACAGCGCCGCAAGCAACGAAGGGCGGCCAGGCGCATACCACGGTCATGCTTGTAGAGCCAGGCCACCGCCAGTTCCAACGTGCGCCGGGCGTAGAAGCAGGCGGCCCGGCGCTGCGCGGTCAAGATTCCCCCCTGCATGCCTGCGGCCGAAGAAAAACGCGACGGCGACAACGAGTTCCTGGAGAAAGACCTCAGCATTTGGCGGCAGCCGCCAGGCCCAGAGGCTGACGCGGGCTCGGGGTCACGGATTCAGGCTTCTGTTCTTTGGGGGGGCCGACACCGGGCCTCATGCGACCGGGCGACGCGGACGCTCTGACAGCAGGCTCAAGCCGGCGTCAGATCAAACAAGCTGGTCGCCTCCAGGTCCAGCACCTCTACACCGGCGCCGTTGAACAGCTGCCAGCGCCAGCGCAGGATGCCCAGCGTGGGCTGGCTGCTGGCGCGGCGGGTTTCCAGCACGGTGGCACGCAGGCTCAGCACATCGCCTGGGCGCACCGGGTGCGGCCATTTGACATAGGCCAGGCCGGGCGAGGCGAAGGATTCCGAGCCCGCCAGTGCCGCGTCGGCCAGCAGGCGCATCGCGATGCCGCTGGTCTGCCAGCCGCTGGCGATCAGGCCGCCAAAGCGGCCCTGGGCGGCGGCGGCCGGGTCGGTGTGGAACCACTGCGGGTCATAGGCCCGGGCAAAGGCCAGCAGCTCGGCTTCGCTCAGCTCGAAGGGGCCGGCCTTGATCACCTGGCCGGCCTGGAAGTCGGCGAACCTCATGCGGCCGCCTGCGACCGAGGCTGGCGCAGCAACCACGGGCTGGCGCGGTAGCG
>JANMVO010000366.1:0-2519 GCA_031392805.1 Rhodoferax sp.
GCCAAACGCAATACCAGTGTGTCGCGCCTCGTCGGAGAAATGCTGGCAGACAAAATGCAGCGCGACGATGCCTATGCCCGTGCCATGAACGAGTGGTTGGCCGATGAAGTAACCTTTGCTTCGAAAATCCAGCCCTATCCCCGACGAGCCGAACTGTATGCCGACAGAACCACGCGTTTTCGTTGACACCTCGGTGTTGCTGTACGCAGACGACCTGGGTGACCCCGCCCGGCGCGACCAAGCCCGCGCCTGGCTCGCGCACCTTTGGGCCAAACGCACGGGGCGTGTCAGCACGCAGATACTGAGTGACTATTACGTAAGCACTACCCAACACGTTGGGAAGCACATTGCGAAAGGCTTGAGCCAGGGCGACGCACGTGCCAAACTGCGCCGTTACCAGCAGTGGCAGCCGTGGGTGATTGACCATCAAACCATTGAAACCGCGTGGGGGCTTGAAGCGCGGCTCAAGCTTGATTATTGGCAAGCCCTGACGCTGGCGTGTGCCTCGCACTGCGGTTGCGTTGCGGTGTTGAGCGATGTCTTGCCGCTCACACGCTACGACCATCTGGAAGTAATCAATCCCTTTGAGATGTCGTCCCAGGACTGGGCCAAATCAGTCACCACCAAGCCATGAGCGAGGCAATGAACCCACCCGCCCAGACCGGTGCGCTCAAGCAGAGTGCGGCAACGCCTGGCAATCCAGGTGCAGGTGGCGCTTCATGAGCGAAATCGCACCGCGCACGCGCGAATGCCTGTGTGCCATCGTCGCGTTTGCGGGAGACCATTTCCAGCCAGACGAGGGATTGAAGCCACTGGCGGTAACCCCGACGTACGCGGGGCATTTGCTGGACCGCGCCTATTGGCGCAGACAGCCCCCCGCGATGGCGGTCAGGCTGCTTTTAAGCAGTAACAGCGGATAGACTGATTGAAGCCGGACTGATCAAAACCTGGCCCGCACCTATGACTATCCCCACAAATCCGATTGATCCACGCATTGCCCAACGCATCCGCCGGGACATCCAGTCCATGCACGCCTACGCCATTCAGGAATCCAAGGGCCTGGTCAAGCTGGACGCGATGGAGAATCCGCATCGCCTGCCAGCGCACTTGCAGGCCCAACTCGGGGCACGGCTGGGTGCGTTGGCGCTGAACCGCTACCCCGACGGGCGCGTGAACGATTTGCGCACGGCGCTGGCGGTCCATGCGCAGATGCCGGCAGGCTTTGACATCATGCTCGGCAATGGCTCAGATGAACTGATTTCGCTGCTGGCCATGGCCTGTGACGTGCCGCCGGGTCAAAGCGCGACTGGCAAGCCTGCGGTCATCCTCGCCCCCGTGCCTGGTTTTGTGATGTACGCGATGAGCGCCCAGCTCCAGGGCCTGGCCTTTGTGGGCGTGCCGCTGACGGCCGACTTTGAACTGGATGCGGCCGCCATGTTCGCGGCGATAGCGCAGCACAAGCCGGCCATCGTGTACCTGGCCTACCCCAACAACCCCACCGCCAATTTGTGGGATGAGGCGGTGATCAACGCCATCATCGAGGCCCAAGGCAAGCAGGGCGGGCTGGTGGTGATGGATGAGGCCTACCAGCCTTTTGCGTCGCGCAGCTACATCGACACCCTTCGCAAAGACCCAGGCCGCCATAGCCACGTGCTGCTGATGCGCACGCTAAGCAAGTTTGGACTGGCAGGCGTGCGGCTTGGCTACATGATGGGCCCCAAAGCGCTGATCGCCGAGATTGACAAAGTACGCCCGCCCTACAACATCAGCGTGCTCAACTATGAGTGCGCGCTGTTTGCGCTGGAAAATTCAGAAGTATTTAAGCGTCAAGCCCTTGATCTGATTGCGCAGCGCGCTCTACTTTTGGAATCATTGGGGGCAATGCCCGGTGTCAAATGCTGGCACAGCGATGCCAACATGATCCTGGTGCGTGTGTCTGGCCGTGACAGCGCCGACACCAGCGCCGACACCAGCGCGGCTCAAAAAACCTTTGAAGGCATGAAGGCGCGTGGCGTATTGGTCAAGAACGTTTCTAAAATGCACCCATTGCTGGCAAATTGTCTGCGCCTGACGGTGGGCACTGCCGACGAGAACCGCCTGATGCTTGCCGCACTGAAAGAATCACTATGACCGCCACCCAAATTTCAACCCTGCCCCTAGCGCCCATTGCGCCTGTTACTTCTCCTGCTGCTGTCCCTGCCGCTTCCCGTATTTCTCACCCAGTTGCTGTTGCCGTCGCCATGGCCCCCCGCACCGCTGAAGTCACGCGCAACACCGCCGAGACCAAAATCACCGCGCGCGTGAACCTTGACGGTACGGGCGTGGCCAAGCTCAACACTGGCATCGGCTTTTTTGACCACATGCTGGACCAGATCGCCCGCCACGGCTTGATTGACCTCGATATTCACGCCGATGGCGACCTGCACATTGACGGCCACCACACGGTCGAAGATGTGGGCATCACGCTGGGCCAGGCGGTGCACAAGGCCGTCGGCGACAAAAAAGGCATTCGCCGCTAT
>JANMVO010000367.1:0-4362 GCA_031392805.1 Rhodoferax sp.
AGATTTTTCTCACCCAACCGCTGGGCGGCGGCGGGCTGCGTGACATCACCTGGGGGCAGGCGGGCGACGAGGCCCGGCGCATCGCCACCTGGCTTGCGGCGCAGGGCTGGCCGGCCGGCAGCAACGTGGCGATTTTGGGCAAAAACAGCGCGCACTGGATTTTGGCCGACCTGGCGATCTGGATGGCGGGTCATGTGTCGGTGCCGATCTACCCCACTTTCAATGCGCAGGCGCTGCGCTTTGTGCTTGACCACAGCGAGGCGCGCGCCTGCTTTGTCGGCAAACTGGACGACACCGACAGCCTGGCCGATGGCGTGCCCGGCGGCGTGCCCTTGATTGCCCTGCCGCTGTCGCCCAATGGGGTTTCCAAAACCTCGTGGGACGCTTTGATTGGTGCCAATGCGCCCCAAAAAGGCGAGACCGTGCGCGATGGCGCAACGCTTTGCACCCTCATTTACACCTCGGGCACCACCGGCAACCCCAAGGGCGTGATGCAGACCTTCAACGCCATGGCCTGGAGCCTGGCCAGCGCCACCCGGCGCATCACCATGAGCAGCGAAGACCTGTTTCTGTCGTACCTTCCGCTGGCCCACGTGGCCGAGCGTATGCTGGTGGAGCAGAGTGCGCTGAAGTTCGGCAGCCACATTTTCTTTGCCGAATCGCTCGACACCTTTGTGCATGATTTGCAGCGCGCCCACCCCACCATATTTTTCTCGGTGCCCCGGCTGTGGGTGAAGTTCCAGCAGGGGATATTTGCGAAAACGCCGCAGAAAAAGCTCAACTTCATGCTGGGCCTGCCGATTGTCGGCGGCTTGGTGCGGCGCAAAATCCTCAAGGCGCTGGGGCTGGACAACTGCCGCCTGGCCGCTGGCGGCGCGGCACCCATGCCACCCGACATGCTGCGCTGGTACCGCGACTTGGGGCTCGACTTGATCGAGGCCTATGGCATGACCGAGAACTGCGGCGTGTCGCACGCCACGGTGCCCGGCACCAGCCGCCCCGGCACCGTCGGGTTGCCGTATGACGGCGTGGACAGCCGCATTGACCCCGACACCGGCGAGATTCAAATGCGTTCCCCCGGCATGATGCTGGGCTACTACAAAGACCCGGTGCAGACTGCCGCCTGCTTCACCCCCGACGGCTGGTTTCGCACCGGCGACAAGGGCCAGCTTGAGAAAGATGGCTGCCTGCGCATCACCGGCCGCGTGAAAGACCTTTTCAAAAGCAGCAAGGGCAAGTATGTTGCACCGGCCCCGATTGAAGACCTGCTGGTGAACCACCCCGACATAGAAGCCTGCGCCGTGACCGGGGCCAATTTTGCCCAGCCGCTGGCGCTGGTGATGCTGTCGGCAGACGCATTGGCGCGCAGCAAGACGGTCGATGGCAAGGCAGCGTTGACCACGTCTTTGACGGCGCATTTGAACGCGGTCAACGCCCAGCTGGAAGCGCATGAAAAACTCGATTGCATGGCGGTCGTGGCCACCACCTGGTCGCCCGAGAACGGCTTTGTCACCCCCACCTTCAAAGTCAAGCGCAACCGCATTGAGGACGCGTACGGCGAAAAGTACGAGGGCTGGCTGAAGCAGCGCAAGCCGGTGGTATGGGTGGAGGGCTGAATTTGCCCTGCTGGGGGATGAAATTGGCCTCTAGCCCTTGTCTACAGTGCATAAGCCGCTATTTTTAGAATAGCAAACTGCTTGACTTGATTTCGGGCGATGATTCGCGGATGAGGTCAATGGTGCCCTTACGAACTCATTGAGCCATATAGCGTTGGCGCTGTCCGGCATGCAGCGAACCCCGCGAAGCGGCCTCTTGCAGCAGCGTGTCGCGACGAACAACCTGTTAAACCGAAGCGTCACGGAACGCCCTTAGGACGGTATTGATGCGCGTCTGATAGCCTGTCCCTTGCGCCCAGCGTAATGGGGCGCTGCTCACCGTAGGAGAAGCGGTCATCCTCAAAAGTAACAGTCACGCCTTTAAAAAAAGGCATGCAGCGTCCAAGAAGTCCAGGCCATGGGCTCTGATGTTCAGTCAGCCTTGATATTGGCATCCTTCGCGATTTGCGAATACCGCTGGATTTCGCTTTGCACGAGCTTCACAAATTCTTCAGCATCGGGTCTGGCGGGCTCGACTCCAATTGCCTGGAAGCTTTCCCGCACACCCTTCAACGCGAGGATTTTCACGAGTTCCTCGCGCAGCTTCTTAACGACTGAATCGGGCGTCCCAGCGGGGGCTACCAGCCCGACCCACGTACCGAGATCGAAGCCAGGATAGCCCGACTCGGCGACAGTGGGCACGTCGGGAAGGAGGCTCGAGCGTTCCTGGGTCGTCACCGCAATTGCTTTGATCTTGCCGGCTCGCACCTGGGGAGCTGCCACAACGATCGTATCGAATGAAAGCGGAATCTGCCCCCCTATGAGGTCGTTCATGGAAAAGGCGCTTCCTTTGTACGGCACGTGCAGAAGTTTCACGCCAACGGTCGACGCGAACATCTCGCCCGCAAAATGCGAGGTTGTCCCGTTACCGAAGGATCCGTACGCGTATTGCCCTGGCTTGGCCAGGACTAGCGCAATCAATTCCTTGATGCTATTCGCGGGAACCGAGGGATTTGCGAGGAGCGCTATCGATGTCTTGCCCAGGACGCCGACCGCGGTAAAACTCTTCAGTGGGTCGTAGGGCAGGTTCTTGATCAGAACCGGATTCACGGTAAACGTGCTCCCCCCGGTATAGAGAAGGGTGTATCCGTCCGGCTGGGCGCGCGCGACTATCTCAGCGCCAATTACAGTGCCGCCGCCCGGCTTGTTGTCGACGATAACAGGCTGGCCGAATCGCTCGCTCAACTGTTGAGCGAGGACGCGCGCAGTCACATCGGTGAATCCACCAGGTGGAAAAGGAAGAACCAGTCGTATGGCTTTAACAGGATAGTCTTGTGCGCACGCCGACTCGCCTAGACTGAGGCCAAGCACGCATACTAGAATTACTCGAACAACACCGGATGCAGACATTCTCACTCCTTTATTGCCATCTAAAACGAATAGCGTTTATCTGCCGCGAGGCCAAATCTGTAGCAACCAAGAACACCTCCTGCGGCAGATAAACCTTGTTGGACTGAACCACCGCCGCACGCGCGCGAGGCGCTTCGCATGGGGTTTGTAAGCTTGCGGTGCATGTTCACAGTCAAATTATGACGTGAGTTTTGCCTCTTGTCTCACACCCCCGTGTCTCGGCTGCATCAATGGACGGCACAAGCGGTGCCTGTGCAAGCTGCTGCATGCGGCCCAGAGGCGCGGGTGGCTGCATCGCCCAAGATAGCCCCGAAACCCATCATGGTGACCCGCCGCCTGCTTCAAGCCCGACGGCTGGTTTCGCACCGGCGACAAAGGCCGCCTTGAGCCCAAGAAGTCATAGGGTCAGGTCTTTCATTATAATATATTGATCTACAATCAAATCATGGCAAGGCCTTTACGCAAATTATGACCGGGCTGGCGGGATTTGTTGCGTCAATAGCCAACGCCAGTGGCCAAATCGCCACGCCACATGTTTCCCGGCCTGCGCAGCAGTCCGTGATGGCCGTGCGAGAGGGCGACTGCGCGCAAGACTGCATCAGAACACTGCATTGCTCGGTATGCGTGGAGGGCTGAATTTGCCCTGCGTGGGGATAAAAGCGGCCTGTAGCCCTCGTCCACTGTGCATAAGTAGCTATTTTTAATGTAGCAAATCATCTGGTTTGATTTTGGGCGATGATTCGCGGATGATTTTTCTGCGATTGATGTCCCTTTTCACAGTCTCCATGTTCGCAGCGTGCTTGGGCAGCACCGCGCAGGCCGCCGCCAAATTTGAAGACACCATGGCGCAGCGCACTTTGGCCTGCACCGCCTGCCATGGCGCGCAGGGTCGCGCCGGGCCCGATGGCTACTACCCGCGCATCGCAGGCAAGCCGGCCGGCTACCTGTACAACCAGCTGCTCAACCTGCGCGACGGGCGGCGCCACTATGCCCTGATGGCCGGTCTGCTGGACCCGCTCACTGACAGCTACCTGATGGAAATTGCGCAGTATTTCTCGAAGCTTGATCTGCCCTACCCTGCTCCGCTGAACACAAGCGCTTCTGCGGAAGTCCTGCAGCGGGGCCGAACCCTGGCAACGCAAGGTGACGCCACCAAAAAAATCCCGGCCTGCGTGCAATGCCATGGCACGGCACTGACCGGTGTGGCCCCCAACATTCCGGGGCTGCTGGGTTTGCCGCGCGACTACCTCAATGCCCAACTCGGTGGCTGGCAGACCGGCCAGCGCCAAGCCCATGCGCCTGATTGCATGGCCCAAATCACGCAGCGCATGAACGCGCAGGACGTAAACGCTGTGGC